>JACKAQ010000001.1:937500-940000 GCA_020634975.1 Calditrichia bacterium
GCAGTATCAGATGACCCTCCACGGTTGAGCCGTGGGATTTCACATCTGACTTACCAGCCCGCCTACACGCCCTTTACACCCAGTGATTCCGGACAACGCTTGCTCCCCCCGTATTACCGCGGCTGCTGGCACGGAGTTAGCCGGAGCTTCCTCTGAAGGTACCGTCACACGATGCCCCTTTCGAAACATCGCCGTTCTTCCCTTCTGACAGGGCTTTACACACCTTAGTGCTTCTTCACCCACGCGGCGTCGCTGCGTCACCCTTGCGGGCATTGCGCAATATTCCCCACTGCTGCCTCCCGTAGGAGTCTGGGCCGTATCTCAGTCCCAGTGTGGCTGATCATCCTCTCAGACCAGCTATCCATCGTCGCCTTGGTGGGCCGTTACCTCACCAACTAGCTAATGGAACGCAGGCCCATCCTCAAGTGCTAGAAACCCAGCTTTAATCTTAATGCTATGCAACATCAAAACCACATCCGGTATTAGCCCCCGTTTCCAGAGGTTATCCCAAGCTTGAGGGCAGGTTGCCTACGCGTTACTCACCCGTCCGCCAGTGTAATCGGTCTCCGAAGAAACCTTTCCCCTTGACTTGCATGTGTTAGGCACGCCGCCAGCGTTCGTCCTGAGCCAGGATCAAACTCTTCTTTGTCTATCTTACTTCTCTTATTGACGAGATTTACGCTATCCCCACTACTCACTAAAGAGTCACTTAGTAACATAGCAGGTTGATTTCAAAGATCATTTTTTAACTTCCACTTGATGTCTCATCAAATGGGCGACTAAGGTAATACTTCAATCTTAGCTTGTCAAGAACATTTTTTTTAAAAGTCAATGCATTTTCGGATAAAAAAGGGAATCAACATAAAGTTGATTCCCTATCAAGAAGATGCTTTGGCGACGACCTACTTTCCCATTTCCAAAGGAAACAGTATCATCGGCGCTGGTGAGCTTAACTACTCTGTTCGGAATGGGAAGAGGTGTATCCCCACCGCTATAACCACCAAAGCAAAACTGTATGGATGATATACGAATAATCTGCTGAATAGCGTTGAGTCGGAATAAAAAATTAGTAAGCCAAGCCTCTCGGCGGATTAGTATGGTTCGGCTAAACACATTGCTGTGCGTACACCTACCACCTATCGACCTTCTAATCTCGAAGGCGCCTTACAGTCACTTATGTGAAGGGATACCTCATCTTGGGCAGGGTTTCGCGCTTAGATGCTTTCAGCGCTTATCCACACCAGACGTAGCTACCCAGCCATGCCCCTGGCGAGACAACTGGTACACTAGCGGTCTGTCCACTCCGGTCCTCTCGTACTAAGAGCAGAGTCCCTCAAGTATCCTACGCCCGCGACAGATAGGGACCGAACTGTCTCACGACGTTCTAAACCCAGCTCACGTACCGCTTTAATTGGCGAACAGCCAAACCCTTGGGACCTTCTCCAGCCCCAGGATGCGATGAGCCGACATCGAGGTGCCAAACCGCCGCGTCGATGTGAACTCTTGGCGGCGATCAGCCTGTTATCCCCGGAGTACCTTTTATCCTTTGAGCGACGGCCCTTCCACTCGGAACCGCCGGATCACTAAGCCCTGCTTTCGCACCTGCTCGACTTGTTTGTCTCGCAGTCAAGCTCCCTTATGCCTTTACGCTCTACGCACGATTACCGACCGTGCTGAGGGAACCTTTGGGAGCCTCCGTTACTTTTTAGGAGGCGACCGCCCCAGTCAAACTACCCACCTGACACTGTTCCCTGGCAGGCTTCACTGCCACGGGTTAGAGTCTCAACTAAACAAGGGTGGTATTTCAAGGGTGACTCCACCGCCACTGGCGTGACAGCTTCAAAGTCTCCCACCTATCCTACACATGCGTAGCTAAGAATCAATATCAAGCTATAGTAAAGGTTCACGGGGTCTTTCCGTCCCGTCGCGGGTAGTCGGCGTCTTCACCGACATCTCAATTTCGCCGAGCCTCTCGTTGAGACAGTGCCCAAGTCGTTACACCATTCGTGCAGGTCGGAACTTACCCGACAAGGAATTTCGCTACCTTAGGACCGTTATAGTTACGGCCGCCGTTTACCGGGGCTTCAGTTCAATGCTTTGCCTTGCGGCTAACATCTCCCCTTAACCTTCCGGCACCGGGCAGGTGTCAGACCCTATACGTCCTCTTACGAGTTAGCAGAGTCCTGTGTTTTTAGTAAACAGTCGCCTGGGCCGCTTCGCTGCAACCCTGTTCAGCTCAGATCGCGAAGATCTTCACCTAATAAGGGCACTCCTTTTCCCGAAGTTACGGAGCTAATTTGCCGAGTTCCTTAACGAGAGCTCACTCGCGCACCTTAGGATTCTCTCCCTGTCTACCTGTGTCGGTTTGCGGTACGGGCACCAGAAACCACTCACTTGCGAAGCTTTTCCTGGCAGTATGATTAAGACCACTTATGATCCTTACGGATACCGTGTTCACACCTCGGTGTTTAGAATAGAACGGCGGATTTACCAACCATTC
>JACKAQ010000002.1:600000-803634 GCA_020634975.1 Calditrichia bacterium
CCATTTACATCCGCCGCAATGCCCGAAGTGCGAGCACGGCGCATCCTGCCGAAGCGGGGAAGGCGTTTGCATGGTTACCGGATATGCTTCAGCATAATTTTTCCGGGCTTTCCGGACCCGGGCAGTTACCACATCACCGGGCAAAGTATTTTCTACAAATACAACAAAATCATCAAGATATGCAATACCCTGACCGCCAAATGCTACCTTTTCAATTGAAAGTTCAACTTCCTGGCGTTTTTTTAATTTTTGTGCCATTCCCTGTTATTTCGTATTTAATATCATTTTAGTTGCTGTAAATTACACCTACACAATAGTTATCGTTGTGATGGGCGAGTAAATTTCCAAAAAAATGAATTTTGTTGAAAATTTTGGGTTGCGCATAACATCCGTTATACACTGACAAATTCAAATATCAGCTCGATACACAAGTTATGAAAATAACCTGTAAAAAAAACTTAACCAAATTAAAACGTAAAAAAAGGCATAAACATTAGAAATATGTGGTATTTAATGCATATTTTGTAACTTTTCGATTCAAATAGAATCTTTTAAATACATCAGTCAGAATTGAGCGAATTGGGCGATATTTAATTTTGCTTGACAACTGAACGCTCAAAAGCCTAAGTTTGATAATTGATGATTTGAACAGAAACCCCCAAAAATTAAAAAGGAGACGTACCATGGCTCATCAATTGCCCTCATTACCATATGACCACAATGCTTTGGAACCCCATATCGACGAAAAAACCATGCAAATTCACCACGGTAAACACCATGCTGGTTATGTAAATAACCTGAATGCGGCATTGGAAGGACACACCAACTTGCAGCAAATGAGCATCGAAGAATTGCTCAAAAATTTGAAAAACGTGCCGGACAGCATCCGCAATGCCGTGCGAAACAACGGCGGCGGTCATTATAATCACTCTATTTTTTGGCCGTGCATGTCGCCAAACGGCGGTGGAAAACCGTCCGGTGCTTTGGCTGCGGCTATCGATAAAGCATTCGGCAGTTTCGACAATTTCAAAGATCAATTTGCGAAAGCCGGTGCAACGCGTTTCGGTTCCGGTTGGGCCTGGTTGGTGAAAAACAGCGACGGCTCGCTGGCAGTTACGTCTACTGCAAATCAGGACAACCCGATTTCCGACGGACAGTATCCGTTATTGGGACTGGATGTTTGGGAACATGCTTATTATCTGAATTATCAAAATCGTCGTCCGGACTACATCAGCGCATTCTGGAATGTGGTAAATTGGGATGAAGTAGCCAAACGTTTCAACGGCTAAATCACATAGAATTAATATGTTGTAGCATACAATGCTCGGCAGGATTTGCCGGGCATTTTTTTATTCTGACATTTCGGAAATCGCATAAAGCGCTTCGCTGGTTCGCAAAAAAAGTATATTGTTTCCAAAAACCGGCGATGCAGAGAGTCGCTCGTCCATTTTATTTTGGGCTAATAATTGATATTCCCGTCCAGCTTTTATCACACTAACCGTGCCATCGTACGCGCTCAAATAGATGCGCCCATCGGCGATTACCGGCGATCCGCGATGGCGATTCCGGTAAACACTTTCCTGATAAATTTCCTCACCGGTGGTTGCGTCGAGACAAATTAAAATACCGTTTTCCCGGCAAATATAAACCAGACCGTCAAACACCAGCGGGGAAGGGACATCCGAAGTGTTTTGCGGCAATTTCCAGTGATAGAATTTTTCTGCTCCGGTAATATTTCCTACGGCTCCGTGCGGATTCAATCCCAAAACCGGACCGTTTTTTCCGGACGGCACGACTCTTAATCCTGCCGCAGTTACCGGCGTCGCCACAAATCGCAAATTGGGATTATAACTGCCGGATTGCTGCAAACCACCGCATCGCCACAATTCTTCCCCGGAATCGGGGTTGTGGGCAACTACATAATCTGCGCCGTGTGTAATCAATTGCGTCAGCCCGTTGTGCCGGTACATCACCGGTGACGCATAAGAATGCAAACATTCCGATCGTGCGTCCGTAGCCCGGTTTTGTTTCCAGATTTCGTCACCGGTTGATTTGTCCAGTGCGAGCACCAGTTGGGCATTTTCGTGGAGGAGTTGCAAATACAACCGGTCGCCATCCAGCAATGGCGAAGTCGCAAATCCCCAATAGGTATTGAATTCGCCATAACGGTTTTCCAGATTTGTTTCCCAAACCAGTTCGCCATCGAGCGAGAAACAAACCAGTTCGCCGGTGCCCAAAAATGCCCACACATGTTTACCATCCGTTACCGGCGATGGCGCGGTGGCGTTGCTTTCGCCCTGCCGGATATCGCGATTATTTTGCCCGATCACCCGTTGCCACAACTTTTTGCCATCTGTGCGGATAGCCATCAGCAAGCTGTTACCGCCGGATTCGGATGTTAAAAAAATACGCTCCCCCCAAATTACCGGCGTTGACGGTGCCGGACCGGGTAACGCAAATCGCCAAATAACATTGGTTTCACGGTCCCATTTTATCGGTGCATTTTCGGCAGAACCGATGCCGTTCATTTGCGATCCGCGCCACTGCGGCCAATTTTCTGCCGCAGCCGGAACAGCGAAAAAACAGCACAGCAAAAGCGTTGCAGACCAACAAAAAATAGTATTGGAATATGATGATTTTGACATTGTCTTCACCAATCATTTGTTTGACATTGCTGAGACATTTTAATAGATTAACTGGCTATGAGCAAAATAAATGTTGTTTCGGAGATCTTTATGAAAAAAGCAGTCATTATCGTGTCACTTTTTCTGATTTCAGCAGTTCTTTTTCTGGCGTTTCAGACAGAGAAAGATAGCAGAGAATTTGTCAAAGTTATGGATAAATCGTTCCAAAAACCAGTAAATAGCTGGCAGATGTTTGACGGTCCATCTCCGCTGATTTTTCGGGCGGATGCAAATGGTTTTCATCGTGAAAATATTGATGGCGCAATGGCGGAAATGGCAGCCGGAAATTTGCCGAATCCGCTGTTTTCGCCGAATGGAAAATATGTGGCGTCGATTGCATCGGACGCAAATCCGACCCGCGAAGATCAGGAAAATGAGTGGCAGTTGCGTATTTTTGATGATCAATTTGAGCTGATTTCCCAAATCAAGCTGCCGCGATATCTCGACGAAAATGCGCCGGCGATGGCGATTTCCAATCGTGATGGTAGTGTGATCACCGGACGTCCGGCAACCGGCGAGTTGCGGTTTCTGTCGCCAAGTGGCGAAATACAGCGAGAAATAACGCTTTTTGCCGATGCAGATTTCGATTTGGAACGATCGCTGATTTTGCGCATCAGCGCAGACGGGCAAAAAATTGCAGTGCTGGCAACCAAACGCGGCGCGGCTCCGGCAGACAGCAACGCGCCAAATCCCGATGGCGAGCCGCATCTGATTATTTTTTCCGCCAGCGGCGATGAACTTTCGCGCACCCGCTTGCCCGGATTTGCAGCCAATCAATTGCGCATCAACCCCGTCGGCGATCAATTTTTGGTGAACGGATACACGGTTCACCAAACCAGCGGAGCAATCGAACGCTATGCATCATTATATAATGAAAATGGCGAAGCTGTGTGGCAGAGTGATATTCTTTTCAAACATGCGGCTTTTTCTGAAAATGGCGCAAATCTGATTTTGTCGGATAATCAGCGGGTTTTGACTGTCGACATTTCAGCGAATGCGCAACTTTGGCAGGCAGAATTTGCACCGGAAAACGGAATGATTTCTGCCGTTTCCATCGCCAATAGCGGCGATGCCGCGGTGCTGGTTGCCAAAAACGAATTTCGCGATGGCATTTTTCTGTTCGAGCAGCCACAGCTTCAAATCCGCAATCGCAACGGCGAGGTGTTGCAACAATTTGATTTTTCTCAACACAGTTTTGAGCATCCGGGTTTAGCACTTTCGCCAAACGGCGATGTGTTGAAAATCGGATTTCGGCATTCATTTCAGATGTATCGGAAAACATTATGAGAGCAATGACTAAATATTTGATTTTATTGATGATGGCTGCTGTGATTCCGGCAGTTGCCCAAACCCAGTTTCCGTGGCCGGTAACACCGTTTAATTCATCGCAATTGATTACCGGCAGCTTTTGCGAATACCGCAGCACCAGCGTAAACGGACATTTTCACAATGGCACGGATATTCCTAAAGCCGACGGATCGCCTGTTTATGCCTGCAAAAACGGCAACGTGAGCACCATCGACGGCAACGCCGGGTCGAACTCGTATGTCCGGGTGAACGATTTGGCGTATGTGCACATCATCCCGAATCCGGCGCTGTCGGTTGGCGATCCGGTAATTGCATCGCAAACGATTGTCGGGACTATTTATCCGGGGCAGGGGCATGTGCATTTGACTAACGGATTTTCCGGTGCAGAAAAAATCAGCATTTTGCCCAATTCCGGGCTCACGCCGTATGACGACCCGTGGTCGCCAATTATCCGATATGTGCTGTTTTATCAAAATAATACCAGCAATTTGCTGGGCGGAAATGTGCTCAGCGGTCCGGTGGATATCGTTGTGAAAGTGGACGAACGCAATGGACCGAACGGCAGTTCGTCATCTGTGTTGAACAATGGCACCTATAAAATCGGCTACAAGGTGTTCAGCGCAGATACGTCCACCGTTGTTTTTGAGCCGCCGAATAACGGGCTTCGTTTCCAGTTTGATACCAAACCGAGCAATTCGGTGGTTAACACTGTTTTTTATCGCCCGCTTTCCAGCACATCCAGCCATGTGTATCAGGTGACCAACAACGTGAACAGCGATAATTTCTGGAATACCGCCAACCACGCACCCGGCGAATATGTGGTGATGGTTTTTACAGAAGATACCCGTTTTAACACAGACACGATGTATGTGCCCGTAACTATTGAAGAACAAGATGTTACGGCACCGGCACAGCCGCAAATGCGACTGGTTTCCGAAGCTGTAAACGGCATGCGGATTTTTTGGCAAGCCAATACCGAAACGGATTTACTGGGTTACCGGCTCTATTTTAGCTTCGATAATCAAACCTGGAATTTGTTTCGCGGGGAGAACGTTCTCACCGATGTTGTTAACGATACTATCATTCCGCAAATTCTCAATCGCGATGTGTTTTTCCGGTTGAGTGCCGTGGATGACGCGCCCGTGCCCAACGAAAGCGTTGTCACGGATGTTTACGGAATGAGCAACGGCAATTTCGATCACAAAGTGCTGATTGTCGATGGTTTTGATCGGCGAAACGGGTGGGGACAGCCGTTTCATCATTTTGTGTTTACCACCGGCGTGATGCTCAAAGATTTTGGCATCAGCTTCGACAGCGCGCCGAATGAATCCGTTTTGGACGGCACTGTTGATCTGTCCGCGTACGAAGCAGTATTTTGGATCAGCGGCGATGAGGCAGAAGTTGACGAGTCATTCAGCGCAGACGAACAGAATTTGATTCGCAATTATGTGACCAACGGCGGATATCTTTTCGCGAGCGGTTCGGAAATCGCATGGGATTTGGCTGCTTCGGACAGCGCAACAGCTGCGGATAGCATGTTTCTCGCGGAAATTCTGAAAGCGGAATTTGTCACCGACGATGCCGATCAAACCGTTGCCGATGGCGTCAGCGGCAGTATTTTTGATGGCATTTCGCTCAATTTCGGATTATCGCCATATCAGGTGAGCGCGCCGGATGTTATTGCGCCGGTGAACGGCGTCAGCGCCAGCTTGATATACGGTAACGGTGATGTTGCAGCCATCCAATACAGCGGCACCGGGAAAGTGGTTTATCTCGCCTTCCCGTTCGAAACAATCGCAACCGCAGATGACCGAACCGAAATTATGGCACGGGTGGCGGAATTCTTTTTCGGCATCACCGGCATCGATGAACCGGATGCCTCAACCGAAACTGTTCGTGAATTTGCCCTGCTACCAAATTACCCGAATCCGTTCAATCCTTCAACCACATTGCAATTTGCGCTGCCGCAATCCGCAACTGTTGAATTGACCATTTTCAACGCGATCGGGCAACAGGTTCGCAAATTACTGAATGAAGCAAAAACACCGGGAAACCACACGGTTGTGTGGGATGGTCGCGATGACAGCGGGAATCAACTGAGCAGTGGTGTGTTTTTCGCGCGATTTGCGGCAAAAAATCAACAATCCGGCGCCGCATATCAGGAAACGCGAAAATTGTTATTGATGAAATAGCTTGGCCAAAATAGAAACCATTTTCATTTGCCGGGCGTTTTTACCCGTTGAGGATTGTTTTAATTGACATCAAATAAGTATGTGTTACCAGCAAAAAGGGAAGTTGCAATTCATGAAATTATTTCAAAAAATCATCGCTCTCGTGATTGTTTTTAGCATAAATGTGCTCATTGCGCAGGAAAAATTGCCGGAATTCCGAAGTATTCACCAATTCGAAAAAGAGAAATATAAGGATTACCAAATACCTGAAAAAGATCAGCTTAAGCCGTTTGTTGGAAAGCCGCGACCGTTGCAGGCGCGCACCAATCCACCGAGCAAAGAGGTCTTTGGTTATCTACCCTATTGGGTTTACAATACCTACCCGAACCTGAATTATGATTTGCTGACAACCATAGCATATTTTGGCGCGGATGTTAACGCCAGCGGGAACATCACTAACGATCACAATTGGCCGGCAGCCGGATTAATCGACATGGCGCACGCCAACGGTGTCCGGGTGGTTTTGACGGTAATTTTATTCAACTCGTCAGAACTGGCAACATTGCTCAACAGCCCGACAAACCGGACAAATCTGGTGAACAATCTGCTGGCATCTGTTCAATCTGCCGGTGCGGATGGCGTGAGCATTGATTTCGAAGGCATCCCGTCGGGCCAGCGAAGCAACCTGACGGCATTCATGACAGAACTCACCGATGCGTTCCATTCGGCGATTCCCGGTTCATTTGTGACCATTTTTACGCCCGCAGTCGATTGGAACAGTGTTTTCGATTACAACGCGCTTGCCCAAATCACCGATGGATTGGTCATTCAGGGATACGATTATCATTATGGCGGCAGCAATTTTACGGGTCCGAACGCTCCGTTGATCGGTACCAGTTTGGGCATTTACAACATCACCTGGACAGTGAATGACTATCTCTCGAAAACCGGCGGCAATGCCGAGAAATTGATTCAAACCGTGCCGTTTTTCGGTTTCGATTGGCCAGCAGTAAGTAACCAAAAATATGCGGCAACAACGGGAAGTGGCACCAGCGTTTTTTACAGCGCCGCGTATGCCAACGCCCAAACATACGGTCGCCTTTGGGATGCCGAAACGCTGACGCCGTGGTATGTCTATCAGGATGGCTCACAGTGGCATCAGGGCTGGTACGATGACAGCCTGAGCATCGCCCTGAAATTCCAGTTTTTCAAAGATAAAAATTTGAAAGGCACAGGCATTTGGGCGTTGAGTTACGACGGTCAGCGACTGGAGTTGCAGGGTGCGCTGGCAGATGCGTTTGGCTCAACCGCACCGCCGCTTCGTCCGGCTGCGCTTAATATCAGCAACACCGGGAGTGGAGATGTGAAAGTGGCGGTTCAGGCTGCCAGCGGTGCAACCAGCTACGAAATTTATCGCAGTTCAGATGGCGTCAATTTTAACGATGGCACCAATTATCCGAGTTCTGCAAACGTGCTCACCACGCTTTCGACAGACACTACATATTTTTTCCGCGTTAGCGCGGTCAACGGAAATGGCGAAAGCAACCAGACCGAGATGTTGGGCGTTCGCCCCGATAACAACAACGCAGATGTGCTGGTTGTCAACGGTTTCGACCGGACCAGCGGCACGACAAACACATTTGATTTTATTCGCCAGTTTGCCCCATCTATCGTCAATGCGGGATATAGTTTTGACGCCTGCGCCAACGAAGCCATTCAGGAAGGTATCGTTTCTCTGGAAAATTACCCGATGGTCATCTGGATTTCCGGCGAAGAAGGCACCTCGGATGAGAGCTTCAGCAATTTGGAACAAAGCTTCGTTTCGGCGTATCTGGAATCGGGCGGGCGGCTGTTTATCAGCGGTTCGGAAATCGGATACGATTTGATTGCACAGGGTTCATCCGCAGATCAGGCGTTTTACAACAATTTTCTGAAAACCCAATATGTCCGCGATCAGGTGAGCACCCACAGCGCGAGCGCGGTCTCCGGTGGTATTTTTGACGGAATGGGCAACTTCTTTTTCGATGACGGAAACCACGGCACCTACAATGTGGATTATCCCGATGGCATCAACCCGCGAACCGGTGCGCAATTGTGTTTGAGCTACACCGGTTTTACGCCATCAACATTTGGCGGTGCCGGCGTGCAATACAGCGGCACGTTTGGAAACGGAACGGAAACGGGGCGTCTGGTGTATCTCGGATTCCCGTTTGAAACAATTTATCCGGAATCCGTTCGGGATGAGTTGATGCATCGTGTGCTGACGTTTTTGAGCGATGGTGTTGTCGGTATCGAGCCGGTTGCCGGAACCAGCGTGCCGGAGCATTTTTCGCTGGCGCAAAATTATCCCAATCCCTTCAACCCGGAAACAACCATCGCGTTCGATATTTCCGGTAACGAATCCGCAGATGTGCAGCTCAATATTTTCAATTTACGGGGACAATTGGTGCGCAAACTCGTCAGCGAAAAATTATCACCCGGACAATATGAAGTGCGCTGGAATGCTCAAAACAGCAGCGGTCAGCCGGTTGCCAGCGGTGTGTATTTGTATCAATTGCGGGTTGGCGATGTCATTCAGGTTCGCAAAATGCAGTTGATTCGTTAATTTTTACCGGATATTTTTTCGATACTAAGCTTGAAAATTTGATTTCTCTTTGGCAAGGAAGCAAGCGACCGTCAAACGTCGCTTGTTTTATTTTGGAACATAAACCGGAGTAAACATTGAAGTTACGATTATTCATCCTGATGTTCGCATTCAGTATTTTCGTGAGTTGCCATTCAAAAAAAGGAATCACAGAGAAAATGGATACCAATCCGCTGCCCGAAATCTTGAGTCGGTTGCCAAAACAATTTGCTCCAATTTTGGCTGAACCGGATAAATACCGGTTACAAATTTTATACACCCAAATTGATCGCGACAGCGATAACCAACCGTCGTTTTCCCAATACGATTTTAATTTGAAAATGGACGAATATTTTTATCCCGCCAGCAGCGTAAAACTGGCGGCAACAGCGCTGGCGCTCGAAAAATTGAACGATCTGAACATTGCGGGATTGGACAAATCCAGTCCGCTGACCATTGACAGCGCATCCGCCGGACAAACGGCGGTAACCGGCGATTCGTCCGCAGCCAGCGGCAAAGCCAGCATCGCGCATTACATCAAAAAAATTCTGCTGGTCAGCGATAACGATGCCTTCAATCGCTTATTTGAGTTTGTCGGACAGCGCGATTTCAATCAACGGCTGTGGGAAAAAGGGATGACCGACACAAAAATTCTCCGGCGATTATCCGTCCCCGGAACGCCGGAAATGCAGCAATATGGCAATCCGTTCAATTTTTATGATGGCGAAAAGCTGATTTATCAGCAACCGCAATCCTATAATCCGGATAAAATGCAGGTGAGAATGGACGGGGTGAAGCAGGGGAGAGGCTACATGAGCGGTGACAAATTGATCGAAGAATCGATCGATTTCAGCCATTCGAATTACACGCCGCTGCCGGATTTGCATGGCGTTTTGCGGCGAATTATTTTTCCGGAGAGTTATCCGCCGGCGCAGCGTTTCCGGCTGACGGATGAAGATTATCTTTTTTTGCGACGGTATTTATCGATGCTGCCGCGCGAAAGCGATGATCCGAAATACCCGGATTCACTCACGCAAATTGACGGCAACGCCAAAACACTGATGTTCGGCGATCGAAAAGAGAAAATTCCACCGCGAATTCGTATTTTCAGCAAATCCGGCGGTGCGTACGGCTATCTGATCGAGAATGCCTATATTGTTGATTTTAAAGAAAATGTGGAGTTTTTTCTAACGGCTGTCATTCAGGTTAACGACAACCAGATTTACAACGACGACACCTACGAATACGACACGGTCGGAAAACCGTTTTTGGCGGCATTGGGTCGTGCGGTTTACAATTTCGAGCGAAACCGGAAAAAAGAATATCCGCCGGATTTATCAAAATTCCAGCGGATACATCAATCAAATTAATTTTAGTTGCAATCAGTTTACGGAAAAGGTTGCACTTTTGAGCACGTTTCCGGCAGCGTCGACCACATCAACCCGCCAGCTTCCCGTCCATTCCGGGGCGAGTGTTTTGGAGCTCCAGGTTCGCCACGGGCTGCCTTTTATGTTCAGATCAACTTTGCTGCGCTCGGTATCGCCATGATACCACACATGCGAAACCTGAACAGAATCGGTTGCACCGGAAATTTTGGTGAAACAATACAGTTGTTCGGTTGTGCTGCTGAACGCGGTGTCTGCACCAACAGGTTGGCGATCTTCCACAGATGTGCAAATAACCAGCTCATCCACCTGCAGCGCCGTTGAATCCTGCGCATACGAAGCTATTGTAAATATTGCACATAGCGCAAAAATTAATGATAATTTATTCATTGCTTATCCCTTCGATTGGTTTGAATGACAATCTGTTCACACTCAAAACTTAAAATCATATTTAACATCCTACAACATTTTTTTGGGAATAATTAACAAAATTGACTGAAGCTAATAATAATATTGAATTTAGCGAATCTATTCGGGTTGATGCGGATGGACGAACATTGCTCATATTTCGCGATGGCGAATGGCAAAAATGGCAGCGCTTTGACGAATCGACCGGGAAATTTTACAAAATGATTTTTGTAGCACCGGAAAAACCGCCAACAGTTGAAATCAGCGGCATAAAAATGCACGTGACGCAGGATGGCAACCCGGAAATAGACACCGATCGCAAGCTAAAAGCGTTAGGTAAAGTGCACGGTAAAATGCTGGATACCTGTTGCGGATTGGGTTACACGGCTTCTGCGTTGGCGGCGAAAAATGAAATTTCCGGCGTGTTGTGCATCGAACGGGATGAAAATATGCTCGCACTCTGCCGGGATAATCCGTTCAGCCGCGCGTTGTTCGAATCGCCGAAAATCGAGTTGCGTCGCGGCGACAGTGCCGAAATTATCAAAACGTTGGATGACCGCAGTTTTGCCGGCATATTGCACGATCCACCAAGATTTTCGCTCTCACCCGGTTTGTACGAACAGCAGTTTTATAATGAGTGCTTTCGCGTATTGCAACATCGCGGCAAAATGTATCACTACACCGGCGATCCCAATCGCGAAACGCGCAAACGCGGTTTGCCGGAGCGCGCCGCGGAACGGCTCAAAACAGCGGGATTCAGTAAGGTAAAATTGGCGTATCAGGGCGTTTGGGCAATGAAATAGGTGGTATTTCTTCGCCATTAAAAATGGCGGGTGATGCCAAATCCCAATCGCAGATGATCTATTTCGGCTGATTTATCCGAGCCCACAATAAATTGCGAGGGATTGATCCGGCTGTTGTTTGTGACAAACAAATGAAAAACGTGCCCGCCGGTTTCGATGTCCAGCCCGGTTGCAAAATGATTGTGCGATTTTGTGCCCAGTTCATCAGCACGGACAAATCCCTGATATCCAGAAATAATGGGATTTAGCTCCAGCCAAAAACTCCACATTTGGTTCAGATAAAATTGGTAATAATTTCCGAGCGTAAACGTGTACTGATTTTCAACCGTAAAAATATTGCTGTTGTATAAATATGATGGCACAATGCCGATCCCAAATTTTTTGTTGAACAGCATCGTGTTGTAAACCAGTTGGGTATAATATTGGAAGTTTTCTCCGGCGAGGCTGCCGCGATTCAGCGATTCCGGCACTTCCGTATTTACCGCAATGCCACCGCGAATCGCAATAACTCCGGGGAGCGTTTCGCTGCGAATCTGGAATAATTTTAGCTTTAGCTGCAAATCCATATTGTCCAGCAAGTTGCTGTGCCCGAGTGAAACCATTATTTTGTTGGTGATGCCGTAGCTGATGGCTGTACGAATTTGCGCCGGTCCGTCGATGCCCCAAAATGCACGAAATCCTTCTTTTATTGCAGGCAAAAACCTGTGCGAAATTTCATACATAAAATCGCCTTTGCCCAAGGTTTCGGTTGTCGGAAAATTGGCGGTCATCGGTGAATGGAATAGTGCCAGATCCACTGTTTTTGGCGGTTCGCTGCGCTGCCATTTCGGCTGTGCGATGCATTCTATGGATAGCCACAACACGCTGACGCAAAATAAAATCGCTATTTTTTGCAATTGTTTTTCCTCCGGTTTGACCGCTGAATTATCGCTGTAAAATTATTATTTACTTTCGTTTAGATAAAAATCGAGATGCAGCTTTATTTCATTGCTCACCTTCACAAAAGCAGCCAGTGATGGCGCTTCGATGTTAAAATCGGAGAGCAACACCACGAAATCGCAAACGACGCGCATACGCCCGTCAGTTTCAATGGTAACAATCCCCGGTATTTCCATTTCTTGGGATACACCATGGATGAACATCTTGCCGGTTGTCCAAATTTGAAATGCTGTTACCGTCGAATCAATTTTTTCGACCGAAGAAATCTGTCCTTCAAATGAGGTAAACTGCCATTTTGGGGTTTCCAGCACATCGCGCATATCACGATCGCGTTTGCTCATTCCGGTTTCGAGGGTGTTCAAATCCACTTCAAAATAGAGCTTGCTGTTCGTTTGAAACATCGAATCGCCTTCCCAATACAGATAGCCGTCGATGTTGTCCGTTACACCATCAAATGTTAACACCACAACTTCCGATGTAAACTGAACCAGATTTTTCGCAGATGTATCAACCTGCCATTCTGATGCAAAAACTGTATTTTGGAAAAATGATAGCAAAAGAACGAGCAAAAAACTTCGCATATTAAAATTTCCTTTGTATAATCGGAGTGTTCATTCTGGTTTAATCCGGCAGTGCTCCATTTTCAATCCAAACCTGAATAGAATCGATAACAGATTGGGAGAGCGGCGGTAAACCGAGTGGCATGCGGGTACCGAGAATATTTTCGCCGGATATTTTCAGAAGCAAATAGCTTTGTTCCGGAAAGCCGGGTTCGATCCTGTCCAATCCCGGGTTTTGCGAATTGGGAACATTTACAATTTGCGCATATGCCTTCCCCGCAGTAAGTTCCGGACGAACAGCACCACCGTGGCAGTTTCCGGATGCACACAACGGAGTAAATACAGAATCTTGTATCGAAGAAAATTTCGCCCGAATTGATTGAACACCACTGCCGTTATCAAAAACAGTTGGGGCACTTTCAGTAATATTTTCCGCACATCCGATCAGCGTTAAAAATGCAATTATGAGCCCACTAATCAATTGATTATGTTTCATTCAATCTCCATTATCATTACTGTTTTCTCACAGTTTTTCAAAATAAAGATGTTCGTTTAATTTCACAACTCAATCTAAAAATCCGGACAAAAACAGATGACTAATAGTGGAATGGTTTTTGCTATCTGATAGATGTCTAAACAGTAATTTTCACAACACAAATTAATCGCCGCTGCATTTTATAACACAACAACTGGAGGAGATCCTATGCTTTTGAGTCTTCGATTAAAAAGGTGTCGATGTTCATCATGGCATTTTGTTTTGAGCAGTTTGATGGCTTTTCTATTTATTGGCGAACTTGCCGCAGATACCGGATTTAATACACAACTGCAATCCGGCGATCTGGAAAGTCAGGTCATCAATATTTTTGCAGAAAACTGCGCGTTAGCAGGTTGTCATGCCGGCACACCGCCGATGATGAACTTGAAACTAACCGAAGATGAATTTTTGCAGCGCACCGTAAATCAGCCCAGTATTGAAAATCCGAAAATGCTTCGGATTAAACCGGGAGAGCCGGACAGTAGCTATCTCGTTCAAAAAATAATGGGTGCGGAAGGCATTATCGGTCAAAAAATGCCCTTTGGCCGTGATCCGTTGAGCAGTGCCCAAATCGCGACAATTATTGAATGGATCAAACAGATGAAAGCGGCAGATGTCGCCAATCTGGAAGCGCCTAGCCCCGATCCGGTGCTGCCATTCAACGCCTGGAAAGTGGTGAATATCCCAACCGCGCGGATGGTTGATCGCGGAAATTATCTGTTTTTGATCAGCCACCGTTTTTTCCCAAAACTGGACACCGGATACGATACCTTCTTCGGGCTGGATGGCTCGGGCATCATTTTCCTTAATTTGGGATACGCGTTTACGAATAACCTTTTTGTCAATTTGGGGCGCAGTAATGCCGCAGATAACGTTCAACTGGATGTCAAATATGGTATAAAACAGCAATATCCCGGTGATAAATTTCCGGTTGCTGCGGCTGTGCAAACGTCAATTAACTGGCAAAGTGAGAAAAGACCGGGATTGGATCGCATGCGATCGGAAGCTTTCAAATACAGTTTTCAGGCGATTTTATCCAGCCAACTGCATGAAAATGTTGGACTTACAGTATCACCCGGAATACTGCTCAATCAGGATAGCGAAACCGATGGCGAGGATGCCCTGATAACCATCGGCGTTGGCGGTCGGGCGCATGTCTGGAAATCCATTTCCCTGATTGGCGAATGGGTGCCGATCATCAGCGGATACACACCAACCGCAACTTTTGGCGAAATCAACCGGTTTGACACCTGGGGCGGCGGCATCGAATTATCTGTCGGTGCGCACGCTTTCCAGATTATTGTCACCAATTCTGCCGGTCTCACAACGGATCAATACATGCGCGGCGGCGGGCTGGACCTCGGTGAAGGCGATTTCCGGCTGGGTTTTAACATATTTAGACCGCTACAATTCTAAAGGAGAACATTTATGCGACGTTTGAAATTATATGCACGTTTTTTGAAGCTGTTTGGCTTTTGTTTCATGTTACATCTTGTGTTGAGCGGTTGTGAGCATCTCGCGCTCACAGAGCCGCAGCCGATTCCGCCGGGTTCCAACGAAGTGGATACTTTGGCAACATTCAGCGCTATTCAGCGGAATATTCTGAACACAAAATGCGCTTTGTCCGGCTGTCATGTTGGCGGTTCCAGCCAGTTGCCGGGTGTACTGGATTTGAGCGATGGTGTGGCGTATCAAAATTTGGTGAATGTGCCCAGCATCGAAAAACCGGAATTTGACCGGATAGAACCCGGCCAACCGGACAGCAGTTATCTATTCCTCAAAATTGTCGGCACCAATATTGTTGGTCAGCGGATGCCGTTTGGGCGTGATCCTTTGACCCAAAGAGAAATTGACGCTGTTCGGAAATGGATCAGCGGCGCGGCTAATAACTAATTGTAATTCAATGATTTACGGAATGATTAAAATCCGTAAATCTGTCCATTAATCTAAATCGAGGATATTATTTATGAATAGATTTTCATCCCAAAAAATGATTGCAATGGCAATATTTGCGATTGTTTTCAGTGTGAGTCAAGTCGGCTTTGGGCAAGATGCCGTGAAAGAAAAGGTTGATCTGGAAATCGTTATAAAACCTGTTGGCGATCAAATGTTATACGAAACCACGGAATTTACGGTAACTGCCGGCAGCAAAGTTCGGGTAATTATGGAAAACACAGCAACATCGGAAGCGATGCTGCACAACGTCGTTATCCTGAAACCGGAGACAGATAAAGCAAAAATCGGAATCGCTGCTATACAAGCAGGTGCAGATAAGGGCTATATTCCTGTCGATCCGGCAGTACTGTTTTACACCGAGATCACCAAACCCGGAGAGAAAAACGAGGTGGTTTTTACAGCGCCAGAACCGGGCGATTATCCATATATTTGCAGTTTTCCGGGGCATTATTTGATGATGCAGGGAGTGATGCATTCTGTCGCCAAAAAAGATGCGGCGAAATAAAACTGTTAAATTCACATTATAAACAACAAAAAAGCGAGCATCTATGTTCGCTTTTTTGTTTGGTTGCATTATTTCAGCGCATATTTCGGGGAATAATCGGTACGATTTTATTTTACATCGATCAAATGTCTCAGATTATTAAACGTTTTTGCACCGATTCCTTTAACCGATTTCAATTCCTCAATGTTCGAAAAATTACCGATTTCTGTGCGATAAGCAATGATACGTGCGGCAATTGCTGGCCCGATTCGCGGCAAGGTTTCCAGTTCCGCGAGGGTAGCAGTGTTGATATTAACTTTACCAATCGCTTTTTTGTTGCGGGACGTTTTGCTTGATTTTGGTTGCTGTTGCGGAAGTAATGGCTGCGCATATGGTGTATTTGTGGAATCGGCAAAAAGCGAGTCGCCAGTTTCAATTGTTGATTGCGATATTTGTTGCTTCTGCATCCGAAATTCGGTTTCAAACGCGCTAAAATCGTACGGCTCAGTGGGATAAATCAGACTCGCGAGATTCTCACCGCCCATTAACAAAATCGCGATAGCTGCAAAATACAACATCGCCGAAAGCTGGCTTTTTGAAAATTTCATCTATTTAGTGCATTTTTTGTGGGAAAAACAGGTGCACGTTGTGCACATTGGTGCAGATTTTTCACTGCGAAAAACCTGCGTTTATTCAAAATTCAATACTTCTTTCAATCGCTGGAAAAAACCTTTTTCCTTTTTGGGCGCTTGAATATTTTCAGATTTGAGCAAATCTCCCAATAATTCTTTGTCTCTGGCGCTCAATTTTGTGGGAATCCAGACCTTTATCTGAACCAGAAAATCGCCTTTGCTGTGGCTGCGCAATTCGGGGATTCCTTTTCCGCGCAACCGGAAAACCTTGCCAACCTGCGTTCCTGCCGGAATGGTTATTTCCACTTTTTTGTAGCGATCCGGGTTTTCGTGCGGCAGCTCTTTGTCGGCAACTTCTAATGTGGGAATTTCCACGGAACCGCCCATCGCCAATTCCGGAAAGCTGGCGTAATAATCAAATACCACATTGTTTTCGTGCCGGACAAACAGCGGATGATCTTTTTCCTGAATCACTACAATCAAATCGCCATTGGGTCCGCTGTTGGGTCCTGCGTTTCCTTTGCCCTGTACCGACAGATAATTTCCGCTCATCACACCGGCAGGGATATTGACTTCCACTGTTTCTTCGCCGCGAACGCGACCTTCGCCCCGGCAGGTTTCGCAGGGATTGGTGATGATTGTTCCTTTGCCACGGCATTGCGAACAGGCGCTTACGTTTACAAATCGTCCAAAAATTGATTGGGAAACTTGACGCACTTCTCCGGCACCCTGGCAGGTCGGGCAGGTTGAGGCTTTTGAGCCGGGACGGCTGCCTTCGCCGTTACAGGTGTTGCATTGAACCTGTTTGTTTATTTTTAATCGCTTTTTTACACCGGCGGCAATTTCTTCGAGGTCGAGTTCGAGGCTGATTTGCAAATCGCGTCCGCGTTCCCGGCGATCGCCGCGGCGCTGTCCGCCGCCAAAAATATCGCCAAATCCGAACCCGAACCCTTCTTCCATAAATGTCCGTAATGCGTCGGATAAATCAAAATTCGGATCGTATCCCTGAGCGCCTTTAACACCATCGTGTCCGAAACGGTCGTATCGTTGCCGCTTTTCCGAATGGCTCAGCACTTCGTATGCTTCGCCAACTTCTTTAAATTTTTCTTCTGCTTCCGGATTATCCTGATTGCGATCCGGGTGATATTTCATTGCTAATTTTCGATAGGCGCTTTTGACTTCCTCTGGAGAGGCATCCCTCGAAACACCCAAAATTTCGTAATAATCACGTTTTGACATCCCAAACCCCACTAATTTTTGCCATAAATTTCTGAAATTTTGCGTGCTGTAAATTCAACAATTGAGAGAAATTTACTATAATTCATTCGTTTTGGTCCAATAATTCCGACAACACCGCTCACGTCGCCAATTTGATAGCGAGCGGTAATAATGCTGCATGCAGCCATCTTTTGTTCATCAATTTCTTCACCGATTTTGATGCTGGTTGGCTGCTCGTTATCCGCTTCCGCCAAAATTTTCACTAGTTCGCGGCGTGTTTCCAGCATTTCCATTACCGATGTCAGCGTGCTGACATCCTGAAAATCCGGCGATTGCAAAATATTTTGCGTGCCTTTAAAATAGAGGTCGATATCTTCGCTGAAATTGAACAGCCTGTCCACACGTTGCGAAAACATTCGTACCAAACCTGTGTCTTCGTGCTGAATGTCTTTCACGACTGCCGAAAATGTGCGTTTGATATCGGAGATTTTCATGCCCTGCAAACGCTCGTTTAATATCTGGCTCACCAGATTCAATTTGTCCGGCGAAACCAGTTGCGAAATTTCCAGCGTAATTGTCCGCACAAATCCGGATTTTACGGTGATGATAACCAGTAATTTTTCGGATGATAATGGAATTAACTCCATCCGTTCAAAAATGCCCTGCTCAATACGGGGCGACATCATGATCCCGATTTGTTTGGACAAATGCGCTAAAATGCGGGTCACTTCATTTAACACATCTTCCAGATCGTAATTTTCAAGCGGATTGATCGTTACTGTTATCTGCTCTTTTTCGTCGAATGATAAACGACTTTTTTTCATCAACATATCCACATATGCCCGATATGCGGGTGTTTGCGGCACTCTTCCGGCGGATGTGTGCGGTTGATAAATATATCCGCGCGATTCCAGCATTGCCATTATATTACGTATCGTCGCCGGGCTGATGTTTAAACGGCTGGTTTGCGCAATTAATGATGAGCTAACCGGCGTGGCGGTATCGATAAAATTTTTGACCAATTCGCCCAAAACGAGTTTTTCTTTTGTAGAAAGAACCATTTCCGACAAACTACCTTTCGAAAAAACTGATTTGTTACGTTAAGCGGCAGTTACTGGCGCGTAAAAATTGCCGAATAATCAACCACCTCAGATGAAAATTAATGTTATCCAAATTATATAATCGACACAAACTTAGGGTATTAAAGATCACCTTTGCAAGCAATTAATTTTCAATTGCCGAGTGCAATTATATAAAAAAAATATCGGCTAAACAAGTAACACGCATACATTTTTGAATTTTGCAATTTATTCGATGGATCAAAAATTTTGAGTGATTTTTTGGTGTGTTTGATCGGCGATATTTGAAAAGAACAAATGGCGCAAATGCTTTAAATCGGGTAAGTATCCTGTAAAACGAACCCTTTTTTACTGCTGCATTGCCCGTAATGTCTGGTTGCTGTTATTCACCCGTTCTCCTAAAATCCCCACAATAAATCGATGAAATAGTGCAGCAAGTTCAGGGTGTTCCTCTTCCATTAACCGTAATTTTTGGGTGGCCAAAAATAGTACCGTGCAAGCTTCATTAGTGACAACGGAAGCTGTTGCCGGTCGCTGGAGATACACGCTCAATTCGCCGATGACGGTGCCGGGTTGCATTTTTCGCAATCGAATAATCGTGCCGTTTTTTAGCTCCAGTTGCGCCGTTACTTTTCCGGATTCCAGAATATATAAACCAACCGGTTCGGCACCTTGCACGATGAGATGTTCATTTTCCGGAATTGTTTTGTGAACAAAATACGGGTGCATTTGTTTTGCGAAATTGCGCAAGGTCGCTTGCGGTAAATCATGGTGCAGTGCACCGGAGACAATCGATTCCAAAATGGAGATATCGGCAAATTCCCCATCCGATTTTTCATCCGGAAAATGGTGCAGCATTTTTTCTTCAACCCATTCCATCCCGTAATCCAGATCGTCAAAATAGATGACGGTTTGATCGTCTTCCGCGATATTTGCTGCGGCCAACTGCCGTTTCATGATCTCGGAAAGATTGGTGAAAATCAGCGTAAACGATTGCGATTGCGCCAGCATTTTTAGTTTTTCGAAACTGTTTAATGCAGATGAATCGAGCCCGGTAACCAGCCGGAAATCGAGCAACACATATCTGAGGCTGGGCAAGGGTGCGTTCAGGGCGCGAACCCGAACGGTCGCCAGAATATTGTTCGCTGTGCCAAAAAAGAGAAAGCCCTGCAATTGCATGACATACAATGTATTGCCATGTTTTTTCAGTAGCTGCGCGTCTTGGCTGGGGCGATCCACATTGCTTTGGAAATTTTCACCGGTGAGCACATGCTTTACCACATCGATGCGGCTGTAGTTAATCACAAACAATACAATTGCCACCGCAGTACCGACAGCCATTCCGGGCAAAAATCCAAAAATAATAATGACCATTAAAATGAGGATCACCAGCACATATTCAATTCGCGGCAATTTGAACCAGGCATTGTAAAGCCATTCCACCAAAAATGTCAGCCCGAGATAAATCAGCAATCCGGCGAGCAGCGGGCGTGGAAAATAGGACGGCAGCGCCCAGCCGAACAACAGTGTCGCGCCGCAAATTCCGGCAGATACAAGCCCGGAAATCCGGCTTCGCGAACCGATTCGGTGGCTGAGCGCCGTCAAACTGAGAGACATATATCCGACAGAACTGCCGCCGATTGCGCTGGCAAGATTCGCCAAACCGGATGCACGCAACTCCCGGTTGAGATCGATTTCCCGGCGTGCGATCAGCTCCAATCCACTGGCATTCAATAATAATGAAATAATGCTGATGATGGTTATCGAGCCGAGATCGCCATATTGTTGCCAGATAGAATCCCAGTGAATTTGAGTCGTATCCTGCGTCATCAGCGGTGAAAATACAGCACCGCCACGGAATTGATCCATCAACCAGCCTTCTTCACCGGCATGGGAAACCGGCGTTCCAGTTAGCAATAAGATGAGGTAAAATGAAACAAATGCGACCAAAATAGCACCGGGCATCGTAAAAAAATGCCGGAATTTTCGCATTAAAACCAATAATAGCACGGCAAAAAAAAGACCGGGCAACCATTTTAATAACATTTCTGTTTGGAGGAAAACAGGAATGCTTTTAATCGTCAGTTTCTCGCCGGCGATGATGCCGAGCGCCCCTTTTACCAAAACCCAACCAGTGCCCGCCAAAAAGCCGCCAACAACAGGGTAGGGGATAAATCGAACCAGATTCCCCAGTTGAAACCAGCCCAATAACAAAAAACTGACGCCGGTAACTAACGCGGTTAAGGCAATGGCCGCGACAACCGTAATAAACAACGATTCACCGGCAAGTCCCACGCCACTGCCGGCAATACTGCCGGCAACAATCGCGAGAATGGCGGTTGGTGCATCCTGCGGAGCCGTTACGGTGCTTTGAAATGCGCTGGTTAATGCGATAATCGAACCCATCGCAAAAGCGCCGAACAACATCACACCCATTCCGCGAGCAGCAAATTCGGATAGCGGCCCCGAAAAAATCAACGCCGCATACGCACTCTGGAAAATAACGATTAATATCCCGTTCACCAAACCCGCGGTGATACTTGGCAGTAAAATGCCCAAATCCTTTGAAAACGATTCCCTGAAGGAAATTTTACCCATAATCTATTCGCTGATAAACTTTTGATAATCCTGATATCGTGCTAAAATTTCCGTTACGTAATTTACCGGTTCCTCGCCGCGACAATATCCGAATTGCACCACTTCGTCATTAAAATATTTTTCCTGCGATTTATTGAGCAAATATTCTGCGACATTATTTTCCCACAAATCGGGGTTTTTATTGTATTTGATGGCCAGCCTGCGGGCGTCTTCCACGTGCCCCTGACCGGTGTTGTAGGATGCCAGCACAAATTTGATGCGATCTGTCGAATCAGGAATATCTTTCCAATAATTTAGCAGCCATTCCAGATATTTGGCACCGGCAGACAAGTTTTGTTCGGGGTTTGCGCGATCTTTTGCACCGAATTGTTTGGCGGTTGCGGGCATCAATTGCATGAGCCCTTTGGCGCCGGCCCAAGAACTTGCCTCCGGATCGAACTGCGATTCCTGAAAAACCAACGCGGCTATCAACCGCCAATCCCAGCCAACCTCAACCGATTTAGCTTTCAAAATATCGTCGTATGGCGATATTTTGTCGCCGGTCATCGAGAAAAATTCGCTGCGAACCCGTTGGCTGTAAAAGCGTTTGTTTTGATGATATTTAGCATAAAGCACATTATATGTCGGTTCTGTGCGCATTTGATCCAGCCATTTGTTGATGTTCTCGCGCAGTTTTGGCGAGTTGCGACGGATTGCCCATGCGATGCGTTGCGGCAAGCTGATTGCCAGCCCGATATCAATATTTTGATGATATGCGGCGTTGATTTGGGCAATATTTTCATCCGCGACTGTGTAATCTATTTCGCCGTTGGCAACTTGTGCAATTAGCGATTCGGTAGAAATATCGCCGGGAACTTCGACAATTTCGATATCACCGCCAATTTCATCGGCTAAATTGACCAGCCGGAGGTAATACGATGAGCCTTTCCGGACATGAACCCGTTTGCCTATCAGATCGACCGGATTGGTAATCAGCATTTTATCGATTTCGTGTCGTTTCATCTGCCGCCAGTTACCCGGCATACGCTGGATTAGCACTTGCCGGATCAGCGTGTGGTGATCCGTAAAATCAACCCGTTTCAACCGGCTTTTGGTGACCGTCATGTTGTAAGCCACCAAATCGCCCTCACCGGCGTTCAGGTTGTCAAAAATATGATCCAAATCTTTGACAACAACGATATCCAATGCAACATTTAAATAATCCGCGAGCATATGGAGTAGTTCATATTCAAACCCCATCGGTTGCCCTTTGTAAACAAAATAGCTGCTGGCGCTGTATCCGGTCAGCGCAACCAACCTGCCCCGCTTTTTGATTTCCTGCATATCGATATCAACAATAGGCTCAGGCACTTCTTTCGCAGATATTTCGGGCGCAGTTGAGATCTTTCCGGTTGATAATTCCGCCGTATCCTTGGCTATTTGTGATGTGCTGGGTTGCGCATTTTGTTGCTCGCAACTATTTGTTAATAATAAACTTACTATCACAAGTAACGGGATTGCGAAATTTCTGATCGCTAAAAACATTTCAAATCCCCCTTAATTCATTAAACAATGACGCTCGACACATTTGCGCAGATAAGCCAAGATAGCGCATTCCTTAATAATATCAAAAAATTTTGATTGGGATGAGCATAATTTTTGGTGAACAAAAGTTGCTGTTTGTGGGTGGGTTGGACAAGGTGAGTCAAAATGAAAATCCACTGATGAGGTGAAACCGCAGTCCTTCATCTGAGTTTGCGGCAACCAACGAGAATGCCATTTCGCCGACTGCAGGAATCAACCAAATACCACCACCAACGCTATTGTGCCAGTTTTCGCTGGACTCGTTTTCGATCCAAACGTGACCAATATCCGTAAATCCCAATATTCCAAAATCTACTGGGATCAGAAATGAACCTCGAACAATCTTGAAGCGAAGTTCCGAGTTTCCGAGCAGAGCGGAATCGCCACCGTATCGCTGAAAAAGGAAGCCGCGCAACGAAGTTGGTCCACCGAGAAACGCAGCTTCATAATACGGATAACCGCCCCAAATTTTTTGCCCATAAGCCCGAAACGCCAGCGTAATTCGGGAAAATGGCGAAAAATATCCGCGCAAATCCAACATACCGCGCACAAATGCGCTGTCGTTGTCGAGCGTTTTCGGCGCTGCTTCCGCGCTGATATTTGCGTACCACCCGTTTGACGGCGAATAGCTGAGATCGCGAAAATCACCGGTAATACCGGTTGAAAATTTTGCAATGGTGCTTACATCTAATCCGTACGGTTTTGTTTGTGAAATCAACCGTTCGCCAGTGGGAATGCTGGTATCAAAATGTTGCAGCGTTGCACCAAAATAGACGACTGATCGCGAACTCAACCGGCGAAGCAGATTTGCTTTTGCCCAATATTGATTGGATTGCAATTTGTAAAAATCGTTTCGCTCCAACGATTTATCCGGCTTTGCACTGTTGCCCAACCCATAAAAATTACTGACGTCTTTGGGATAGTAGCCCAAATCCAAAACGGTGCTAAAACCGGAAAACGCCTGCGGAATTTCCAGATTTCCGCCAAATCGAACAGCCGATGTTTCCGTTGCAAAACTCCCGTTTAAGCGCAATTTGGCGGCGTACGGGGCGCGTCGGAAACTGTAAAATTCCCTTTTGTGGCCCATACCCAAAATAAATCCGTCGTCTGCATTATAGGCAATTTGCGGGAAAAACTCGCCCATTTGTCCGCGGGAAAGCGTTTTCGGTTGATATTCGTGCCAATTGATAACAGAATCTATTTTACCGGAAATAAAATTTGGTGAATGCGTTCCGCTGATTGTCGTGTTTCCGGCGAGATCGTAAATCTGCAGATTTCCCGGTGCATCGTTTTGGACAATATCCGCGCCGCTGCCACCGATCACCCGAACGCGAATGCGCTTTTCCGCATCACCGGAAGTGATAATTTGGTCATCGCCGCCGAACAGAAAAATGCGAATCTCTCTGGTTTCACCCGGAAAAAATGTGCGTTCGTAAACGCTTGTTTCCGTTGAATTTGCCGGGCTAATTTTTACCGAAACTTCCCCGGATTTGCTCCGATCAATTTCTAAAATTTCTGGCAAATCGTGCCCAGTAATTTCCGGCGTTTTCGCCAGATTTTTGTAGAAATATGCCGCGGCTTCCGGGATCATTTTGCGCCGCTTTTTCAATGTTTCAATCAATGCCGGACCGGAAATTTGAAAAATTTCCTGCGGTACCTGTTGAACGGCTGATTCGATTACCGAATCCGTCATCGCGGCGACAAAATCGACGGCAGTTTCGGTGAAATCAGCGGCGGTCAGCGCGTTCAAAAATAGCCTGTCCGTATGTCGCGCCTGAAAAGTGATGCTCCAGTAATCCGTTTTCTTTTTATTGATGCCTTCCAATTGCGGAACAACCGTGCGCCGTTCGGCAAAAGAGGGCAGCAAACCGTCAAATTTTACAAATGCCTGATCGCGATCGATGGGAATCGGTTGCCAAACGCCGGGTGAACCACCGGAGATCTTTGCCCAACGCCATTGGTCAAAATGGCGATCCCAATCGCTGATGAAAATATCCAGCAACCGGGCAGTGAGATAATTTTTCTGATCGACAGATTGCCCGAAATCATTTTCCAACAATTCCAGTAATTCGGGCGTTCCCAAAATGTGGCTGAATCCGCCAAAACCCGGGGAATTATTGTCACCATTTGCGGCAAATTCCTCAATAAACCCGACGATACCGCCAAAATCCGTTTGAAATTCGCCCAAGGCAGGGACATCCGGCAACACCACAACTTTGGGATTTGTGTGTAAAATGCCGGCAGCTTTTGCCAAAACCGGCACAATTGCCGGACCGTACGGATGCGCGGAGCTATTTTGGTCCCGCACAATTCCGGTGATAAATGTATCGCGAAGTTCTTCCGGTAAAATCCGGGAGGGATCTTTATCGATCGATCTAAATTGAAATTTGCTGCCGTCTGCCGCCACAAAACTGAGCGATTTTGACTGAAATCCACCGCTGCGTTTGTGCGGACGCAATCCGCCGCCGGATGTTTGCAAATTGAGCACCGGTGCGTTGATAGCTGTCAGCCATTCCTGCCGGTAATGTTTGCCCAACAGCCATTGCTTAATGAAACCTGCATGAAAATTCTCACCCGCAGTAATCGATTTTTGGCCGTCAAAGCGCAAAATTTCTGTGCCGGATTGCGCAACAAGAGTGGAGAAAACGAACAGAGAAGACAAAATCAGGATATTTTTCAGTGGTGCGGTACGCATCGGCACCTCATTTTATATTGTAATTTCAAAAATTACACTTTATTTGCGTTAGGTAAATTTGATAGCGTTTGAAAATAACACATCAGAAATTAATAATCAAATCGTTGAAAAATGGAGATCAGCGGGATTCAGGAATAATCGCGTCCGCTTCAATTTCGACGAGATACTGATCACCCACGAGTGCAGCCTGAACCAGCGTATTTGCCGGCTGAATGTCTCCAAAGCGTTCGCCGTGGGCACGGGCAACGGCTTCCCACTGATCAATATTTTTGACGAAAATCCGGGTGCGAACCACATCCGCCAAACTACCGCCGAGCGATTGAATCGCGCCCTCGATTTTGTCGATGGCGAAGTGCGCTTGCGCTGCGGGATCGCTCCCGCCGATCACACGGTCACCGTGGGTTGCCGTTGTTCCCGAAACGGTAATGTGATTGCCGTGACGAACCGCGCGGCTGTATCCGGCAAATTTTTCCCAAACGGTACCGCTCAGTACTCGCATGCGTCCGTCTGCCCCGATTTTTGTGGGATACGGCTGTGGCATACTTTCGATGTGATGGCTTAAATCGCCCGATGCTGTGAGATAGGGTGGTTTTCGGTATTCGTCGCCACTGTCGCCGGGAATGGGGGAGAGCTGCGTTTGGGCAGCCGCGATTGCCGATTTATCCGCTGCATCCAGCGAAAAATCGAATAATCGAAGGTTTTCGGAAACGTGTTCGCTGGCACCAAGCCGCGCGCCGATGATCACACCGCCAACAGCCGGTTGTTCCAAAATATATCTGCTGGCAACGTTGGCAATCGAAACGCCGTGTTTTTTCGCGATGCCGGAAAGCGTTTCCAACAATTGCTGAAACGGCTGCCAGCCACCGGCGGCGTCGATAAACCGTTTGTATTTCATTCGCGACCAGGTTCCGGCATTGGCTGCGGTTGGCTCGGTTTTTCCGATCCATTTTTCGGTCAGAAATCCGCCGGCAACCGTTCCGTATGCCAGCAATTTAATATTGTGCCGCAGACACAATTCCGTCATTTTTGCTGCGGGGCGTTGGTCAATCAGCGAGAAACAGACCTGATTCGACACAACTTCGATGCCGCTGTTCACCACAATTTGCAAATGGGCTGTATCAAAATTGGTCAATCCGAGATGGCGGATAAGTCCCTGTTTTTTCAACGATTGCAGATGGAACAATCCGTCAAGCCATGCGGGATCAGGATAATTCCAAGCGTGAAATTGCAACAAATCGATGCAGTCTGTTTTCATCCGGTCAAGCGCGCGTTCCACCGCTTCGCGAACATCAGATTCGCTGATAGCGCCGGGTTTCGGCACCCACTTGGTAAACAATTGGACCCGATTCGGGGTGCCGGTTTGTCGCAAAAATTCTCCGGAAATAATTTCCGCAGAGCCGTAGTGATCCGCCATATCAAATGTCGTGAACCCGGCATTTGCGTAAGCGTGCATATGTTTGGCAGTCGCGACGGGATCCAGAGGTTTGCCATCGCGTTCCATATCGGCAATTTGCCAAAGCCCGGTGAGCACCCGGGAAATGTTCAGATCCGGCGCAAGTTTGATGCGTTCAACAGTATTTTTCATCGATAAATCCTGATTGTTGTTGTGATATTTTATTCCGGCGGCAGGTTACCAAAAATTTTATCCACATCTGCACCGGATGATTTGAGTTTCCGCATTTCGCGAAAATAAATGATGCTGGCGATCGCCATCACTGCCAACCAAACCGGCGTTGAATGAAAATACCATGCGCTGACTTCCGCGTTGATATCTTTCCAAATGTGCACGCCGAGAAATCCGCCAAGTGTTAAAACGCCCAAAATACCCAACGGAATCTGGATTTTTCGTGATTTCAGAACAGTAATTCCCGATGCAATGGTGGGATTTTTTCTGTGTAGAAAAAGAATGGACACGGACATCAGCAAAAAGTTGACGAGCATCGAAGTGACCAAAATATCCACGCCGAGAAAAAAGTCCCCGGCAAAATGGCTGCCCAAAATCCCGACGGACGCCATGCAGGCACTGAGCACGATTGCTAGTTGCGGCGTGTGGAATTTCGGGTGCACTTTGGCGACGGATTTTGGGAAAATGCCGTCCTCCGCCCATGCAAACATTAATCGCGAAACAGACAGCAGCATCGCGGGCAAATCGTTGATCAACGCGATGGCCGCGCCGGAAACGATCAGCACCGTCCAGCCAACCGGCAGCAAAACGCCGAGCAATCCGGGTGCTGTTAAATCGCGCAATTGCGCTTCCTGTGAAATATATTGCCACGGTACCGCATGATAAACAGCGCCGGTGAACAGCAGATCAAACAACCCGACAGTGAGGATCGCGACGCCGATTGCCAGTGGCAACGTTCGCCCCGGATTTTTGGCTTCGCCGCCGGCTTGCGCTATCGAATCGAATCCGATAAAGCTGGAAAACAGAATCGCCGAAGCCGCCAAAAACGCACCAAAATTGAAAGAAAACGGTTCCGCCGGCGGGATGATTTGCCCGGTTTTTTGTGCAGTCGCTGCAATAAAATCTTGCTGGTTGAAATAAAATCCGGCGATAATCAGCACAAATCCGGTGATAAACATCAGCACCATCAACGGAATGAGCGTTCGTTCATACAGCCGCAAACCGCGCAAATTTACCCACACAAACACCCACAAAAACGCCAGCGCCAACAGCAACCGGATGTTGGGAATTTCCAGAAACGCGACAACACCCGTCCAGCCGAGCGCATCAAAAATATCGCGCACAAACGGCACAATGACATACGAAACCACACCAATTGCAATCGACAGCCCAAACCATTGGGAAAAGCTGGCCACAAAACCGAGATAAGGATTGAGCGCACGGCTGGCATACACATAACTGCCGCCCGCCCGTGGCATCGCGGATGCCAAAATTGCATATGGCAAAGCCGCCAGCACTGCCGGAATAATCGCAAACAGGTAGGCATAAACCACATTTGGCCCGATTTCCGGCACGTTGCGTTGCAGCATAAACGGCACAATATTGATGGATGCGCCCATCATCGAACAGATGCCGGTTGCTGCGAGTCCCAACAATCCCATTTGCCGCGTTAGTCCGGTTCGGCGTTGCGTCGATTCATTCATATTTTCGTTTCCGTGCTATTCTGATTTAAAAAATTGCTGTATTTCGTCATCCAAACCGAGGTATTCCCAACGCAACAGCGCGATTGGTACGTTGCCGTTGAGCATAAGGTAATCGTGGAATTTCCGCAAATCAAAATTCTCTTTTTGGAGGATTTTAGCATCGCTTAACAGTTTGATTATTTGCAACTTACCGATCTGATATGTAATTGCCTGTCCGGGATTATATGCAAAAAATCCGGCTTCCTGCACTGCGGTTGCAACATCCATCGGAACGGTTTTTGCGAGATATTCGCCTGCCTGCTCAATAGAAAAAGTGCCCAAAGCCAGACGGATATCGACTTCGACCCGCAGTGCCCGCAGGCGCATAAAATTGTAGATAATTTCGCGGGTTTTCGGGCGGTCATCGAATAATCCGAATTGGTGCATCATTTCTTCGACGTAAAATCCGATGCCTTCGTTTGCGCCGGAATCGATATATGCACGGCGTATCGGGCGGGGATTTTTCCACGAAATCGCCATCTGGAAATAGTGTCCCGGCACGCCTTCGTGAACAATCAGCGGACGCGGATCAATCGCGCGCGACAGATTAAAATAGGATAAATCGCGACTCGGTTCTGGAATATAGCTGATGCCGTTTTCATCCAACCGCGTTTCGGAGGTGAGATCGTCGACAACGCCCATATTGGTAAACGGTGCGAGATACTCCGGCACCGGACGGTTGAGATAATGCTGCAGCCAGTCCGGCACACTCATAATATTTTTGGCTTCCATAAAATCGCGGATTGCCTGCTCATCTTTTTTCGCCTGCTCAATTTGCGCTTCAGTTCCCGGGAAAATGGCCGGTTCCGGCACAGCGGAATTGCGCAATTTTTCGAACGTTTCGAAAGCGACGGCACGCTGCCATTCCTGTTGTCCCTGTGCCAACAGCGTTTCGGGCGAGTAGGGGATGAGGGCAACATTTTTCAGAAAATAAACATAATTTTCCCGCCCGACGCTGAATTTATCGCTCATTTTCAACCGGTTTTTTTTCAGCCAACTGGTGTAACTGAGCAATGCGGCGGCAGCGTTGTCGGTCGCCTTCAATATTTTTGAGCGATATTTGTTTGAGGTGATCTCACTGAGTTTTGTGAACAACACATCCATTTTTGTCATCACATCGCCGATGTTATCCAATGCTATTTCAGCAAATGGACGAATACCTTCGGTGAGATTTGCTTTTGCAGCATCTACTGTTTTGTGAAAACTGTTGAGCCGGATAATAATTTCGTTAACGCGTTCGTCCGTCATCGGTGAACTAATGAGCAACAATTCGTAAACGGAGCCCAGGGTTTGGTGAACGTAAAAATCGGGATTGCGGTGCGGTTGGCGCAGCACGTTCAGCTCCCAATTGACCCGTTCGAGCATCGCACTGAGGCAGAGAAAATCCACGCTGTCTTCGCGTGTCCAACCCGTTTTGGGCAGCGCATCCAGTTTTTTCCGGAATTCGTTATACTTTTCGCGATGGTTTTCCAATGCTTTTGGGGAGAAATCCGGCGTCCATCCCGCTGGACGTTCAACCCGGGGAATATCGTCGCCAGCAACCGGCTGGGTGACAATTCGCCAATCGCGAAAGTCCTCATAAAGTTTTAATAAATCCGGGTTTGTTTGTGCAAAAATATTCGCAGAAATAAATAACAAAGAAATCCAGATTAAAAATCGCATAATTTCCCTCGATAATTTTCGGTATTGCGCAAAAGCTGAAAAATTGTAGCAACAGATTACATCAAAAACCGGAGTTTGACATGAGCATTTTTTCAGTCAAACTCCGGTTTAATTATTTCCAATCCAACTTATGATATTCGATTGAATTATCCAACCCGGCATCGATAATGCGCGGAAAAAAATCAGCGGTTTTCAACAGCGCGCATAAGCTCGCGGCTGCTGGCGTAAAATTCCGGCAGATCCATTTCTTTGATGAACACCAAACCACGGGTTGCCCGAATGAGCGGGCTGGCGTTTTCGTAAAACCATTCGCGCCCGAGGCAAATCTTCATCTTTTGGTATTGCTCAACCTGGATGCGCTGTGCCAGTTCGGAAAACGGGCCGTCGTGCTCATAACTGGGGAAGGACGCCGCTTTTTGGGAGCTGAACGAGTTCAAAAATGAGGTTTGCATCACCGCAAACATGTTCAGCGAAACCGGCACAAAAATATTCGCTTCCGACGGATGAAAACGATACCAGACGTTTCGATATCCCCACACTTTGATATCCGATCGGCCGGAGCTTTTTTCATATTTTTTCAACGCTTCGGTAACGGCTTGCAGCACCTTGTAATGGGTGTCCGGACCGCTGGCTTCCGGGTCGAACGCCACGGTCACAATATCCGGGTTCACTTCTTCCAGCAACCGGACAATTGGCACCACATCGCGCTCGATGGTCGGTTCCTCCGTAAAAATATCGCCGGTGTAGAACCCGAGCCGCAGGTGTTTTACGTAATCGCAGTTCCAGCCGAAATAGCCCCACAAACATTCCGCTTCCCATTCGCGGCTCATGGCTTTCAGGCTTTGGATATGCGGTAAATCTTTTTTACCGGGATACTCGGTTTTGAAATAATGCATCAACTCTGAGATGCGATTTTTGATGCCTTTGAGGTCATCTTCATCATAAACTTCGATGAGATTGCGGAGCAGACGCCGGGCTTCGCCCTCATTTTTGATGGTGCGGCTTTTCATCGCTACGCCGTCGAGGTATTGCCAAACATCGCGATTACGTCCGTTAAGATTATCTTTTGCGAAATAGCCGGTGTCGTGCAGCCCCTCAAATTCGGGAGAATCGAGCACTTCCAGTAATTTTTCCAACTGCCCGATCATAAATTGATTGGACACGGAAGTAAACCCGCCGGTGAAACAACTGAAATAATGGGTGTTGCTGGCATCGCGAATGTGGCGCACCACATGCGGCAAATAGCCGAGCATTATATCGTCGTGATGCGGTTCGGTGTGTAAAAAACGTTTATTGCTGTGTTTCGAAATGCCGCTTTCCAGTTTGGTCATCAAATCATCGCGGACAGCTTGAAGGGTATCTTTCAAATTGCCGCTGTGTTTTTTGAGCATAACTTTGCCGAGCATATCTTCGCGAAAATCCGACGGACTGAGCGCGGTAATCGATTTTCGGGCGTTCACCGCTGTGTCCACCACAATTTTTTCGATGGTTTCCGGTGCCAGCGGATCTTCCATTTCGATGAGCGCTTTCTGACGCTCTTTCATCAGTTTTGCAGCGCCGCGCGTGATGTAAAATCGGGCATTCGCCAATTGTTGCAGCACCGTCGCGGGATACAGAATATTCGGCGGATTTTCGATCGCATCGCGGATAACCGACGCTTTTGCTTCACCTGCAGCGATAATAATGGCCACACATTGCGGATTGTACGCGATGGTTCCCAATCCGATGGTGATCACCAGCCGATTGCGGGAAATTTCGATCCCGCCGAGATCCGTCGCTGCCGAAGCCTGCGTTTCGTAGTTGGTCGGTGTCAACCGGGTTGTCGAATAATGATCCGATCCGCTGACATTGAAACCGATGTGCCCGTCCGGGCCGATCCCGCCGAGGAAGAAACCGATCCCGCCCATTCCGCGAATGATCTCCTCATATTCCTGGCACCATTGATCGATGCGTGCCAGCATATCGCGTTGGCGGCGTTCTTCGCGGGTTTTGCCGTAGCGGTAGCGCAGCGAGAGGTCAACTGTGTGATTCGGCCACACATCGGACAGCGATTCGCCGGGTTCCAGCCCGATTTTTTCGCAATTGATCAGCATCGCACGGTCGCGGGAAAGCCCGAAACTCTCGATATAAAATTGCCTGATATACGCGTAAAAACTGTTGTGTTGTTTGGGATTGATCGGATAAAATTCATCGATTTGAACAAATCGCAGGGCGTTCATTTCCGGTTTTTTGGCTGGATTCAATCCGCTATCTTCCAGAAATTTGCGCATTTCCGGGTTTTCCCAATTGCGTTGAATATGGGTGACCCATTTTATAAAATGCTCGGGTGTTTTTCCGGTCGGCAGCGAAATAACGCCTTCCGGGTTTTGCTGAACCCATTCCAGAAATCGCATCGCCGCCAGCTTTCCGAGCGCCGGAAAATTGTCAACGATGATGGTTGGAATTCGCTCCGTTACCGGATTAAAATCTTTGAAAAGTGATTGTTGCAGTGCGGCGTTTTCCACAGGGCTTAACGTCACACGATCTTTGCGTGGCATGATAAACTCACTCTTTTTTGTTTTAGTAAATTGTCATCTAAACGTCTAACTATACTGAAGTTATCTCTAATGCTTTTCTGACAAATCCATTGCTTTGAACCAATCGGTGCCGGGCGGTATCGGCGTCAACATCGGCAAGAATCATCACCAATGCCGTTTTAACATGTCCTTTTGCGTTCGCCAAAACGGTAACTGCCGTTTCGTAATCTACGCCGGTAACCATCATCACCGTGCGTTTGGAACGCTCTTCCAGTTTGCGAGAAGTCATCATCAAATCGACCATCATATTGCCGAACACTTTTCCCATGCGAATCATCGATGCGGTGGTGAGCATGTTCAGCACCAATTTGGTGGCGGTGCCGGCTTTCATCCGGGTGGAACCCATCACCACTTCCGGCCCGACAACCACACAAATAGCGATATCCACCGGGAAGGTAATCCGCTCACGCGGGTTGCAAGTGACAAAAATCGTTTTCGCGCCCATTTCGTGGGCTTTTTCCAATGCGCCGAGCACATACGGTGTTCGGTAGCTGGCGGCGATTCCGCATAACACATCGTTTTTAGTGAAACCACGGGCGAGTAAATCCTTCTGCCCCTGGTCATGTTTGTCCTCACTGCCTTCCTGTGCGCTGGTCAGCGCTTTTTCACCACCGGCGATAATGCCCTGAACCATTTCCGGCGAAGTGCCAAAAGTTGGCGGGCATTCTGCAGCGTCGAGCACACCAAGTCGTCCGCTGGTTCCCGCGCCGATATAAAATAAACGTCCGTTATTTTTGAACGTATCGACGAGCAAATCCACCGCTTTCGCGATATAGGGAATTTCTTGCTCAACAATTCCGGGAATTTTTTGGTCTTCTGTATTGATAATCCTAAGTATTTCCTCGGTTGTCTTGCTGTCAATTTCTTCAGACGCCGGATTTCTTGCCTCGGTCACCAGATTTTCAATTTGTTTAAAAACACCATCTTGCATACTTATCTCTCCTGATGTGAATCGCGCTGGTAGAGTATTGGGTTCAGCGCTGTTTGAATGGTTTCGCCAAGCTGAGCGCCCGGGCAAAACACATCGCGATCCAACGCCTGATTTTCATTTTCGGGTGCCTTAAGCTGCATATCGATGTCCATATAGATAATGGTCATTACTTTACGCGGATTCGGCGTTGTATTCGGTCCGGCTCGGTGAAACGTCCAGCCATAGTGAAAGCTGATTTCACCCGGATCGAAGGATTCCTGAACGTATTCAAATTGTTGTTTTTTCAATGCTTCGGCAATTTCTCTTTCGCTTTCATCGCTGATTTTGAAATTGCGTCCACCGGAAAAATGGTGGCTTTTGGCAGAAAATGCCAACGGCCCCATATCCAGTGATGTGCGCTGCAACGGAATCCAGACGGTGCAACATTTTTCAGTGGCTAACGGCCAATAATATTGATCGGCGTGCCACGGTGTAAATCCGCCGCCGGGTTCTTTATACAACGCCTGATCGTGATATAGCCGGACACCACAGGTTCCCAACAGTTCAGTAGCAATGCTGGCCAATCGTTTGCTGAACACGAACGATTTAACAATTTCGCTGTGTTGCCACAAATTGGTAACCTGCAAAAACGCCTTTTGGTATGTGTCCCGCTCTGCCATCGGCTTTTCGTGAATATCATTTAATTCGAACACTTTTTTGGTGATTTCTTTGCCGTAGGTATCCAAATCCAATGGTGATAGGACATCGCGGATTTTGATAAAACCGTTGTTCCGGAAAAAGTCAATCTGTTTTTCGGAAACCGGAAACGGTTCGTTTAATTCCCAATGCGTTGAAATTTCAGACATTGTAAAATCCACTGGTTTTATTTTAAAGCTTCCCAATTCCTGGCGTTCAAATCCCACATGATAAAGGCGAATCCCAACACTGCGACCAGTAATAAACCCAATCCGATCAGCGTTTCGCCGAGCAAAAATTTACCGAACCCGAACAGCGCGGCATAAATCATGATAATGCCGGCGAGCCAGTCGAGCAAATCGCGACTCAATCCGGTATCCGCTTTCACATCCGGCGCTTTCGCAGCGATGGGTTTCCACATGCTGCCGCCGGGGCGGGTTTTGCGGTAAAATTTGATCAGCGTTTCGTCGGTTTCCGGCGCGGTTAAAAACGTGACTGTCAACCAGGTGACCGTGCTGATGCCAACCGTGATCAACATTACCATCGCGAAACCATGGGCATCATTGGTATCCATCCCCAAAACGCTTTGTAACACGATGGACACAACCAGCGATGCGAGCATCGCCGAAATTTCAGACCAGGCGTTAATTCGCCACCAAAACCAGCGCAAAATATAGACCGATCCGGTGCCTGCACCGATCGCCAGCAAAAACTTCCACGCGCCGGCAATGGTTTCCATTTGGGAAGTGACGAGCGCGCCCGCGATCACCAAAAACACGGTAGAAACCCGCGCTGCCATAACATAGTGTTTTTCGGACGCATCCGTTTTTACAAACCGTTTGTAAAAATCGTTGATCAAATATGAGCTGCCCCAGTTAAGCTGTGTGCTGACGGTGGACATAAACGCCGCTGCAAAAGAGGCGAGCATCAGCCCTTTGAAACCGGTCGGCAGATAGTTGAGCATCACTAAAATGTAGCCGGTTTGTTTATCTTCGACAGTTGGGAAGAGCACCAAACTGGTTAACGCAACCAGCACCCACGGCCACGGACGCAGCGCATAATGCGCAATATTGAACCATAACGTAGCCAGTAGCGAGTGGCGTTCGTTTTTGGTGGCGAACATCCGTTGGGCAATGTAACCGCCGCCGCCCGGTTCCGCGCCGGGATACCACGCTGCCCACCAGTTAACCGCCAGATACACAAAAAATGCGGTCAACGGCATCCAGACAGATCCGATTTCCGGCGTAAAATTGAGAATTTGATGATCCGCACCGTACTGGGCAATCAATCCGGTTTTCAGCCCTTCGATGCCGCCAACGGCATCAACAGCAAAAAACGCCAGCGCAATTGAGCCAACCATCGCAATGATAAATTGCAGAAAATCGGTGACAACCACACCCCATAATCCGCTGAGTCCGCTATATAATAATGTTACCAAAACGCAAATCCCGACTGCGACCCATTTATCCACCCCGATAGATAATTCGATAATTTTAACCATCGCCAGCGTTACCCAACCGAGAATAATCAGGTTGATCGGAATCGCGAGATAGAGCGCCCGGAATCCGCGCAAAATGGCAGCCGGTTTTCCGGAATAGCGGATTTCGGTGAACTCGACATCGGTGAGAACTTCCGCCCGTCGCCACAACCGCGCAAACAGAAAAACCGTGAGCAAACCGCTCATCAACATGTTCCACCAGAGCCAGTTCCCGGCGATGCCGTGATTCGCCACCAGTTCGGTTACCGCCAGCGGCGTATCTGCCGCGAACGTTGTTGCAACCATACTGGTGCCGGCCAGCCACCACGGCAGGCTGCGTCCGGATGTAAAATATTCCACAATATCGCCACCGGCTTTGCGGGAAAAATAAAGCCCGATGCCCAGCGCCAGCACAAAGTAAATCGCTACAAATGTCCAGTCCAGAAAACTAACTTGCATCGGCGCCTCCGCGCAATGTGTTCGAAATAATGCCAACCACAATTGTTGTCAGGCTGCCGACTACCGTATACAACGGCCAGGCGATTTGAACCGTTTGAATCACAATTGTCATCACAATCAGCGCAACGATAAAACCGACGATCGCATCCGTTTCTTTTGCTTTCGCATACACCAGTCCGAGCAGAAAAGTGCCGAGCAGTCCACCGTATGTATACGATGCAATACCAAGCGCTACTTCAACAACTGTGCCTTCCAGTTCGATAAAAAGGATGGCAGCGCCAACCAAAATCACTCCCCAGATAATTGTCGCCAACCGGGAAGTTTTGAGTTGCTGCGCCTCTGTTTTATCCTTTCCGAAGAGCGGCAGATAAATATCGAGCACCGCCGCGCTGGACAAGCTGGAAAGGCTGCTGGAGAGCGTGCTCATTGCCGCAGCAAACAGCGCAGCGACAATCAGTCCGCTGATACCGGCGGGCATTTCTTCCACAATAAATTTGGGGAAAATACCGTCCGAGCGGCTGAGCCCGAGTTCCTGAATACTGGCACCGTTGTAAAACGCAAACAGCATCACGCCTATGACCAGAAAAACCAGAAATTGGAGCAATACGGTAAACCCGCTGCCAATCATCGCTTTTTTGCTATCCGCGAGATTGCGGCAGGTGAGCACTCGCTGAACAATCAGTTGATCGGTTCCGTGCGAAGCCAAACTGAAAATTGCGCCACCGGCAACAGCCGTCAGGAATGTGTAGGAATTTTTGATAAAATCGGAGAAACTGAGTTCGAAACCACTGTAAAACCACTGGAATTTGTTACCGGGTGCGGCGGCGGCGATGACATCGGAAAATCCGTTGGGCAATTTGTTGAGCATCATCCATCCGGCTAAAATAGCACCACCCATATAAATTAACCACTGAATCATGTCCATCCAAATGACAGATTTTATACCGCCGATGTAGGTGTAAACCATTGTCAGCACACCCACCGCGATAATCGCATAAATATAAAATGCCGTGTTGCTCATTCCGCTGAAAGTGCCACTGCTTTTCATGATAATTGCCAGCGGAATCGCCGTCGCAAACAGCCGGACGCCGTCGGCTAACAGTCGGGTAATCATGAATGTGACGCTGGCGGTGTTGCGCATCCGTTGCCCAAAACGGTCACCCAAAAAGTGATACGCCGTGCTCAAATCGCCGCGATAATACGCCGGTAACAAAATCACGGAAACCAGCCCGCGTCCGACCACATAACCGAACACCAATTGCAGAAATGTCATATTTCCGCCGTAACTGACCGCCGGAATGCCGATAAACGTGAGCACACTGGTTTCGGTCGCGACGATGCTGAACATCACCGCGTACCACGGGATCGATCTGCCGCCTAAAAAATAATCGTTGGCAGATTTCTGATTTCGTCCGATATATGCGCCGAACGCCGCAGATGCCGCCATGTAAACAACAACGATAATGATATCAATTGTGGTAAATCCCATTAGTTATCTGCGACCTCCCCGACGTTTTCACCCATTTTTTTCAGTATCGCTTTGAGCACCGCATTGTGAAACGCCCGGCGCACCGGATAAACGCCGCCGCGTTCCCGGGTGGGATAAACGCGGTTGGTCAGCAAAACCATCGCAATTTTGCGATTCGGATCGACGACAAATGTGGTTCCGGTAAATCCTGAATGTCCAAAGCTGCCTTCGGAGAGCAGATCGCCATACATCGATTTTCCTTTGGATGGCGTGTCCCAGCCAATCGCGCGGTTGCTGCCCTCGGGTATATTTTGCGGGGTTGTCCAGTATTTTACCGTCGATGGCGACATGTATCGTTTGTTCGCGTAAATGCCGCCGTTGATCAACATTTGACCGATGACCGCCAAATCTTCCGCCGTGGAAAACAATCCGGCATGCGACGAAACGCCATTCAGGAAAAAAGTGTTTTCGTCGTGAACATCGCCGTGAATCAAACCTCGATCCATGCTTCCGCCGATTTCTGTCGGTGCAATTCGCGGCAGCAAATCGCGGGATGGGTTATACATGGTATTTTTCAAACCGAGCGGTTTGTAAATCAGATCTGCGGAAAGTTCGTCCATCTCTTTTCCGGTGATCGTCCGGAGAATTTCGCCAGCCATAATCAAACCGAGATCAGAATAAATCATCGAATCGCCGGGTGTGTAATCGAGCGGCAGTTGATAAATGTAATCCAGCGCTTCGGCTTTATTTTTGGCTTCTTTCCACAGCGGCGACCACCAATGCGCGCCGGAAGAGTGGGTGAGGAGGTTGCGGACAGTTACCGAATCTTTCAATCCGCCGGTGAATTTCGGCAAATAGCTGTGAACCGGAATGTCCAGCTCCAGCCGGTTTTGTTCCCACAACCGCATCGCGGAAATGGTGGTAGAAACCACTTTGGTTACCGATGCGAGATCGTAAATCGTTTCGGCAGTAACCGCCGGAGATTTCGGATCGTAGGTTTGTCGCCCGAAACTTTTGCTGGCCAACAGTTTTCCGTCGTGAACGATAGCAACTTGTGCGCCGGGGAAAATCGAATCTGCGATGGCTTTTTTGAGCACATCGTAGGCTTCGGTGAACAGTTCATCGTCAATAGCGCGTTCAATTTGCATCGGTCGGGCATCGCGTTGCAGCCCGTCGCCAATCGCATAAAACTCCGGGATGGAAACCGGCAATTTCCCGCGAACCGGAATTTCCCCGAACACCGCTTTTACCGCAGCGTTCACAGCCGTTCCGCCCGTGCCGTACGCACACAGATAACTCGGCGTGTTCGGCATTTTGCGAATTTCGTATGGCGAACCGAATGAAACCACCGCCATCGGCGTTTCGGTTTCGAACAGTTGATCGAGCAGCATCACCACCGTATCCGGCAGCGAAACAGAGCCTTTGTAGCTGCCCCAGGTCACAAACACACCGGCGACGATGGCATCCACTGAATCGGCCATCGCGACAATTTCCTGCGCTTCGGCAACGGTGGTTCGCGGATCGATCATCGCGGTCATCGCACCGGGAATCCGGCGGGAAACTTCGCGATTGAGCGCGGCGTCGTAACTGCTGTTTTTGCGATCGGTGATGGTGAGAACCATCGCTTTTTTGATATTTTCCGCAGCCAGCGGCAGCACATTTTTCTCATCGCGGAGCAGTGTCATTGCGGCTTCGGCGATTTCGGCAGCTTTTTGGCTGTGGGCATTTGTGGCGACAACCTGTTCAATTTTCTCAAAATCGATCTGCGGTTTCTGATACAATCCCTGATCAAATTTTGCCTGCAAAATCCTGCGAACCGATGCGTCGATCCGTTCCGCAGAAATCCGCCCATCTTTGGCAGCCTGCACCACAAACCGATAGGTCGATTCAAATTGCGGTGGAATCAACACCATATCGATGCCGGCGTTGATGGCACGAACAGCCGCATCGCCGCCCCAATAATTGTTCGTGATGCCGCGCATGTCCATCGCATCGGTGACCGCCAATCCCTCGAAACCGAGTTGATTGCGGAGAACTTCGGTAGTAAAATACGGATCGATCGACGCCGGACGACCCTCCATTTGCGGAAACGCGCTGTATGTGATGTGCGATACCATGACCATTTTTACACCAGCGGCAATCGCAGCACGAAACGGCGCAAGTTCTGTATTTTCAATACGTTCGGCAGATGCGCCGATCACCGGCAAGCCCAAATGGGAATCCACATCTGTATCCCCGTGACCGGGAAAATGTTTGGCTGTGGCATAAACGCCGCCGTCTTGCAATCCGCGAATAAACGCGCTGCCCAGTTTCCCGACCATTTCCGGATTCTCGCCAAATGAACGGGTGTTAATAATAATGTTATCGGGATTATTGTTGACATCCAGCGCCGGCGCATAACCCGCCTGAACCCCAAAAACGCGGGCTTCTTCGGCAGTAATTTTGCCCATTTGATAGGCGTATTCTTCCGAACCGGTCGCGCCGACTGCCATATTTTGCAGAAAATCCGTGCCTTCGTTGATGCGCATGGTGATGCCCCATTCGATATCCGCCATCATCATCAGGGGAATTTTGGCTTCGTCCTGCAACCGCTGGATATCGCGGGCAACAGCGTAAGGATTGGCGCGATAAAACATTGCGCCACCGATGTGATAATCTTTCACCAATCGGATCATGTGCTGAAAATCAGGGTCGTCTTCATTGTAAAATCGAAAAACAAAGGCCGGCGCCATCATTTGCCCGATTTTCTCCTCCAGCGACATTTGCGATAATGTTGCGCTGACCCAATCTTTGGGTGGTGTTTCTGTCCGTGTGCCTGCACACTGCCACAAAAAGCAGGCAAGCAGTAGCGATAAGAGTATTTTTTTCATTATAAACCTATGGTTTGCTGAGCGGTAAAATTGTGAAGTTACAAAAAAAGTCCAATGCGGCTGTCGCGAATATTTGTGATTTGCTGACTAAGTTAACACAGTTGGCCAACATTATCAATCATTTACGGTGTAAATATTCCAACTCGAAGTAGAAATTAGCAGATTTTCTTTATCCACACTGTTCGTAAATCCTCTTAAAGTTTAATTTTAAAATTTTTTTTATCTACATTTTTTTAACTGGAAAACATACTATATTAACTGTATATTATGATCAAATAGCAGATGTTGAATAAAAATAGTATCGGTTGCGTTATGATGAAGCCTGTTAATGTAAAACTGACGAATTCCCCGCTCTCCTCATTCAAGTTCAAAAAAATCCATTTACCCGAGTTTGATTTCAACTGGCACTGCCATCCCGAATATGAACTGATTTTTATGGTGAACAGTAAAGGCAAGCGCTTTATCGGCGACAGTATTGCCTATTACGAAACCGGCGATCTGTTCTTTCTCGGACCGAATCTGCCCCATACATGGTACACCAATTCTGTGAAAAACCAGCTTGGTTATCACGATGCCATCCAGATTCAATTTATGGAAAATGTTGCCGGATTGAACATTCGGGAAGCGCCGGAATTTTTGACAGTTTCCCAAATTTGCGGATTCGCCAGCCGCGGTTTGCAAATTGAGGGCGAAACCCGCGCTCAAATCGCCGAAATTATGATACGGATGGATGGCGAAAAAGGGTTGGAACGACTGATCAGCCTGATGGAAATCCTCAACACGCTCGAAAAGGCGGACACGGAAAAAATGAAATTTTTGTCCAGCGTCGAGCTTTCACAGGAATTCCAGCCGGAGCTCCAAAGCCGGATAGACAAGGTTTGCACCTACATCAACCAAAATTACAAACAACGGCTCAATCTTGAGCAAGCTGCCAAAATTGCCAATATGAGCGTTACCGCTTTTAGCCGGTTTTTCAAAAAATCGACCGGAAAAACGTTCGTCCAATACGTCAACGAGTTGCGAATTGGCCGGGCCTGCAAGCTGCTCATCGAAAGCCAGCTATCGATTGCCGAAATTTGTTACGAGGTTGGGTTCAACAATTTGTCCAATTTCAACCGCCGGTTTTTCGAACGCCACAAAATGAGCCCACGCCAGTACCGGCAGGAATTCACCAAAAAATTTTAGTCCGGTCGCCGGTTTTTTGGAACCGGCGATCTGTTTTCGGAAAAAGAAATGCCCGGATAATACTGGCAGCAGAATTCCGGGTTCGCTATTTTTTTTCTTTTTGATCGGATTACACGGTTAGGAAATTTTTTCTGGAAAGCGGTTGAATATGAAAGAACGACTTGTTTCTTTGGACGCGTTTCGCGGTATTACCATTGCCGGAATGATTTTGGTGAACAACCCCGGAAGCTGGAGCCACATTTACCCGCCGTTGGGGCACGCAGCCTGGCACGGCTGGACACCGACAGATTTTATTTTCCCATTTTTCCTGTTTATTGTTGGTGTGGCAATGGCATTTTCTTTTCCCGGACAGATTGAAAAACTTACCACACAGCAAATTTATCTGAAAATTTTGCGCAGAACGTTAACTCTTTTCGGGCTCGGATTGCTGCTGACACTGTTCCCGTTTTTCAATTTTGCTGAAATGCGGATTCCCGGCGTGTTACAACGAATTGCTGTATGTTACGCCATTGCATCGGTAATTTATTTGAACACAAATCTGCGGCAGCAAATTGGTATCACCGGAATATTGCTGTTGGCGTATTGGGCGATCATGAAATTGATACCGGTTCCCGGTTACGGCGCCGGTGATTTAAGCGTAGAAGGCAACCTCGCCGCATACATCGATTTCAGTTTGCTGAAAGGGCATATGTGGAAAGAAACATGGGACCCGGAAGGTATCCTGAGCACAATTCCGGCAATCGCGACCACGCTTACCGGCATTTTGACCGGTCACTGGCTGCGTTCCGGCAAACCTCGAGAAGAAATTGCCGGCTGGATGTTTGTCGCCGGATGGCTGGCTATCGTTGCCGGATTATTTTGGGGCATCGCTTTCCAGATCAATAAATCGCTGTGGACAAGCTCATATGTTGTGTTCACCAGCGGTTGTGCACTGCAATTTCTGGGATTTTGCTATTGGCTGATCGATGTAAAAGGCATTCAGAAATGGGCAAAACCCGCCATCATTTACGGCATGAATGCGATTGCCGTTTTTGTGTTGTCCGGTTTGCTGGCGCGTGTGTTCATTTTTACAAAAATCAGCGGACCCGACGGGCAATCCATCTCGTTAAAACAATGGATTTACGAAACGCTGTTCACCAGTTGGCTAAGCCCGCTAAATGCATCGCTCGGCTACGCGATTTTAAATGTAGTTTTCTGGCTGGCAATGATGACAATTCTTTATCGGAAACGTATTTTTATCAAAATTTGAGTTCAAAACAACGAAATATTCGTACCAAAAATTCCCGGAGTCTTATAATGCGATATGTTTGGATGTGTTTGTTTTTATTTGGTTTAACAATAAATCTTTCTGCACAGTGGCAATCGGCCGGCGAGCCGGTAAAGGTTGCCGGAAGTGCAGCGGAAGAATTCACAAATCCGGTGTGGTCGCCAACGGACGGACAATTGATTGCGCTCACCAAACCGGATTACAGGGGCATCTGGCTGTTGGATTTGACTGATGGCAGCATCCGCCAAATCAGCGACGAAACCGGTGCCGGTTTCGGTTTTAGCTGGTCGCATAACGGTGCGGCAATTGTCACCCGCGTTGCCAAATATGAGGGGCGTATTCCCTTTAACGAAATTCTGGTGTACGACGTGGCTACCGGCGATTACCGTAATTTGACGACCACAAAAACCCGTTTTCGCGATGTGCCGCGCTGGAGCAACGATGACGCGCTGGTTTACGCATTTGCCAAAAAAGACGTGGTTCAATACGAAACCGGGTTTGTTGCTGCCAAAGATTCTGTCAAAAAAAGTAATGCGCTGGTTTACAATAAAAATGGCAAAATCGCTGTCAAAAATAATAGCGAAAACGGCGAGGCTCTCGCGAAAGTTTACGATCCCGCAAAAGGCGCGCGATACATTAATATTGCGGTTTCACCGGACGGGCAAAAAATAGCGTTTGAAGTGATGGGCGGCAATCTGCACACGATGAATGTGGACGGCAGCGAGCTGGTGGATTTGGGCGAAGGCTATCGTCCGGCGTGGTCGCCGGATGGCAAATACCTCGCGTACATGATCACCGAGGATGACGGTCATCGTTTTACGGCGTCGGATATTTACATTGTTCCGGCAACCGGCGGAAATTCGATGAATATCACCAAAACTGCCGATCGTATCGAATTGAATCCAACGTGGTCGCCGGAAGGTGATCAAATCGCATTCGACGATTACAACGCCGGCGAGGTTTATATTCTGGCGATTCAGCCGGCCGCCGTTCAGGAAGAAAATTAGTGCTGTAAATTATCGAGAAAAGATGTAAAACAGGAAATTTTATTATGCGTATATCTAAAATAATTATCACCTTAGCGGCGATATTTTCTTTGCAGGCAACTGCCCAGGTTACCGGTTTATCCGGTTGGGATATTTACCTCGATCCGGGGCATAGCCGTACGGAAAACATGGGTATTTACAATTATTCGGAAGCGGAAAAAAACCTGCGCGTTTCACTTCACACACTGGAATTGCTGTTAACAACCACCGATATCGACACAGTTTGGAGCAGTCGCTATAACGACAATGTTCAGGTTTCGCTCAGCCAGCGAACAGATGAAGCAAACAGTTTGGGCGCGGCGTGGTATCATTCCATCCACAGCAACGCCGGTTCAGCGACGGCAAATAACACCTTGCTGTTGTGGGGGCAATATCAAAACGGGCTGGAAAAAGTGCCCAACGGCGGTAAAGACATGAGCCGGGACATGATTCCGTTGCTCACCGCTGCGATGCGCATTCCCACTATCGGCGATTACGGCGATTGCAGTTTTTACGGCTGCACGTTCACCGGACCGTATTTGCATGTCAACCGCACCACTTTTATGCCATCGGAACTCAGCGAAGCCGGATTTCACACCAGTCCAACCCAAAACACCCGGAACATGAATGCCGAATGGAAACGAATGGAAGCATATGCTTTCTATTGGTCGATTTTGAAATATCACAATCTCAACCGCCCAACCACCGGTATTGCAGCCGGGTATATTTATGATATCGAACGTGGAATTCCGCTAAACGGTGCAACAATTGTTATTGACGGGCAATCGTACACAACAGACACTTACCAATCGCTGTTTTTTAAATACACCAGCGACCCGGATTTGCTGCATAACGGCTTTTACTTTTTCGAAAATGTAACACCGGGACCGCACCAGATGATCGTTTCTGCGGAAGGTTTTGAGCCGGATACGCTCACCGTCACGGTTTCGGATACGTTTATCACGTTTACGGATGTGAACCTGATCGACGCCCGTCCGCCATTGGTTTTAGAAACAATTCCCGCACAAAACGCCACGGAAATCAGCGTTTTTGATAATATATCTATCCAGTTCAGCCGCCGGATGAGCGCCGGTTCGGTGCAAAATGCTCTCACTTTTGAGCCGCCGTTAACCTACACAACCCAGTGGCAAAACAGCAATCGCAAGCTGGTTCTCAACCCGTCGGACATGCTGCAGGGCGTGCAGTACACAATGACCATCGACTCAACCGCCCGCGATATTTTCAATCACGAATTGGATGGCAACGGCGACGGCATCGGTGGCGATGCATTTACCCTCACATTCACCACAGAGGAAGAAGATTTACTACCACCGCAGGTGAACGGTGCGTTTCCGCCCCAAAACGCGGTTGATGTCATTTTGCAACCCATCATCAATCTCGAATTTGATGAAATTATCGATCCGGCATCCATTCAATCCACCAGTGTCGGGTTGAAAAATAGCGTAACCGGCGATCCGGTTCCGGGCACGATGCTCGATTTTCAGGTAAGCGATCGCACGGTTTTCAGCTTTTTCCCGAATGATGCGCTGGAGCCATTAACCCAATATTCCGCAACTGTTCAGCCCGGATTGAAAGATTTGTTCGGCAACGAAATCGATACGGAACAACAGTTTAGCTTCACCACCGGAAACGTTGGATATCAGGTAATTACCATCGATCCGTTCCAGGCGGACATTTTAACCAACTGGTGGGACCCGCAGCAAAGCGGTACCACAACCGGTATTCTGACCAACGAAACATCGCGCGGAAACAACAGCATTTATTTTAATTTGCTCAGCGGCAGCAACCGTTCCATGCGGTTGTCGTATGGCTGGGATGTCAGCGCCGGTAACTGGCTGATTCGCGAATATCTCGGTGGCGGAACGCCGCGCGGTATTCTTTTTGATGATACCTACATTTTGCAGGTCTACATTTTTGGCGACGGCAGCGGCACCAAATTCCGCTTTGCGATAGACGATAACGCCCCAAATGGCAGCGCAACTGATCACGAAGTGACCGAATGGATGCCCATCGACTGGATCGGCTGGCGGCTCGTTTCGTGGGATTTGGCAAACGACCCGATCGGTACATGGCTCGGCAACGGCGTGCTGAACGGCGATCTGCGCTTCGACAGCTTCCAGATTTCCTATGATAATGCAACCTGCAGCGCGGTAACCGGTGCCATTTATTTTGATGATCTTCTATTGGTAAAACCGGTTGTTGTGGGTATCGATGATGGGGGAGTGGCGCAAAATATCCCGACCGAACACGAATTACTGCAAAATTATCCGAACCCGTTCAACCCGACGACAGAAATCCGTTATGCGGTGGCCAACAGCAACCGCCCGGTAAAACTGACGATTTACGACATGCTCGGTCGCGAAGTGCGGACGCTGGTGAATACCAACCAAACGCCCGGAAACTACACCGCAATGTGGGACGGTCGCTCGCAAAATGGGAATCCGGTTGCCAGCGGCACTTATTTATACACGCTTAGCATCGGCGATTTTCAGCAAACGCGGAAAATGCTGTTGCTAAAATAATTTGGGTTTATTTGCTGATTTTATTCAATTTACAAATACTGCGGAAAGCGGGCGAGTCAAGCCCGCTCCGCTGATTTGTCATCACTGTAACCATTGCGCAGCACCTGCACAGGAAAAATTTTCCCATCTTCAAACATTTATTTCACTCGACCAACCGACCGACAACATCTGACGATTTTTTATCGACCTGATTAATACAGAACCATTTCTCAAAGTTCCTGTTTTTACATTCGCAAAAATTCCAGACTAATTTTTCATAATTTTTTGAACCAATTCTTCGCTGCAGTGTATGTATTTTCAGCAGTTTACAAAAGTTACGGCAATAGGCCCGATTGATTATTCCCTTGCGAAAACAGGTTGAATTGGTTAAAATTTGCGATGCTTTTTAATATCAGTATTGTGAGGAAACGATGAACCGGACGGCTGGATTGCCACTGGTGACAATTTTGACGCTGAATTACAACGGAAAGCGATTTTTAAAGAACCTTTTTGATTCGCTTCGCAGTTGTACCTACCCGAATCTCGAAATTATCATGGCTGATAACGCTTCGACAGATGACAGCGTCAATTTTGTGCAATCCGAATATCCGGAGGTAAAAATTCTTCGCAACGCCGAAAATTACATGTTCGCGCGGGGAAATAACGAAGGATTGAAAATTGCCAATGGAAAATACATTTGTGTAATTAACAACGATGTCGAGGTTGCGCCGGATTTTGTGGAACCGGTGGTTGCCGCGTTTGAGGCAAATCCGCATCTGGCGGCAGCGCAGCCCAAAATTCTGGCGATGCAGCAGCGCGATCATCTGGAATATTCCGGTGCCTGCGGTGGTTTTATCGATTGGTTCGGCTACCCGTTTGTCCGGGGACGCCTGTTTCAGGATATCGAAAAAGACGACGGACAGTACGACCAGCCCTGCGGTCTGTTTTGGGCGAGCGGCGCCTGTATTTTTTTGCGCAAAACCGCGATCGACACGGTTGGTGTATTCGACGAAGATTTTATGATGCACATGGAAGAAATCGATTTGTGCTGGCGATTACGGCTCAACGGATGGGATATCGGCGCGTTTCCCGCATCCAAAATTTGGCATCACGTCGGCGGAACGTTAAATAAGGATAATCCCCGAAAGATGTATTGGAATTATCGTAACAACTTGTTTTTATTGATGAAAAACCTGTCACGAAAAAACCTGCTGATTCGCATTCCGATGCGAATGCCGCTCGATTTTCTGGCGCTGGCTGTTGAAACAGCCAAAGGCAGGTTGGGCAATAGCGCCGCCATTTTGCGGGCATACAAATGGGTTTTTTCACATCTCGGATTAATTTTACGCAAACGCCGGGAAGTCCAGCGTTCCCGCACCGTTTCGGATGAAACGATTTTTGAACGGGTATATTCCGGCAGCATCGTTTTTGAATATTTTGTGCTGGGCAAACGCAAATTTTCCGATTTGCGGGCGGCGGACCCATTATTGGCTAAAAATCTGAAACCTTTTGAAATCAAATATTCACGCAACATAACCGGAGCAACCTTATCCAATGAACGATAAACTCATTCATCGCGGCAGTGCCGCAATTGCATTTCTGGTCAGTTTTTTTGTCTATCTTTCGACAATGGCGCCAACCGTTTCCTTTTGGGACTGTGGCGAATTTATTGCATCATCGTATAAACTTGCTGTTCCGCATCCGCCGGGAGCGCCGGTTTATTTGCTCATCGGCAGAATTTTTTCGATGCTGCCGATTTTCACCGATATTGCCGCTCGGGTAAACTTCATTTCGGTGATCAGCAGCGCGTTTACTGTGCTGTTTTTGCATCTGATTATCGTTCATTTCATCAAAGATTATTTGAACAATCCGCTGGAAGGACAGAAAAACATCGACCCAAATGAAGGGTTTATGCGTTTTGTGCCCCATTTTGGCGGCTTGATCGGCTCGCTCTGCTTTGCGTTTTCATACAGTTTTTGGTTCAACGCTGTGGAAGCTGAAGTTTACGCCATTTCCATGTTTTTCACTTCCATTTTTGTGTGGCTGGTTTTGGTATGGAGCGATCACGCGGAAGAACGCAGCCGCGATCGTTATTTGCTGGTCATCGCTTATTTGATGGGTTTGGCGATGGGTGTGCACATTTTAAATGCGCTGGTTTTGCCCACGCTCGTGATGATCGTTTACTATCGCAAATACGAAACAAACATTTTCTCATTTATCATAATGGGCATTGTCGGCATCGCGCTGACCGCGTTACTTTATCCCGGTGTTGTTAAAGAAATTCCCGCAATCATCCAGACAACCGGATTTGCCGGATTCGGCGTTTTTCTGGTTTTTCTCACACTCGCTCTGGCGTATTTCGTTCAGAAAAAAATGGATGTTCCGTCGTTGTTTTTTTCCTCGCTGTTGTTGATTATCATCGGATATTCTTCATTTATGATGGTGTTTATCCGCTCCAATCTCAACCCGAACATCGACGAAAACGACCCGGAAACCATCGAAGCGTTTATCAGCTACATCAATCGTGAACAATATGGCGATCACCATTTTGACCGGGAAAAACGCCGGCAAGAGTCGCCCAATGGCAACCGCTACAAAAGCAGCAGCGATTTTTTCTGGAATTACCAGATCAACGAAATGTATGTGCGCTACTTTTACTGGAATTTTGGCGGCATCGAAGATACAAACGATCTGAGCCGCGAACGCAAACGCGCAGATGCCAGCCGCTTTTGGTTCCTGCCGCTTATTTTGGGGGCGATCGGATTTGCCTATCATGTTTTCCGGGACTGGAAAAAGGCGCTGGCTGTGGGAGTGCTATTTTTCATGACGGGGCTGGCGATTGTGCTTTACCTTAATCAACCGGATCCACAGCCGCGAGAACGGGACTATAGTTATGTTGGCTCATTTTTCGCATTTTCGATCTGGATCGGGATTGGCGCAGCCGCCATTTTGGAAATGCTCACTACGGCTTTATCCAAAAAAGATTCTGTCAGCAACAGCCCGGTTGCATGGATTGCGGCATTGCTGATGTTTGTAATTCCTGCACGGATGTATTCGGTCAACATCCACACGCACGATCGCTCCGGAAATTATGTAGCATCGGATTATTCCTACAATATGCTCATCAACTCCGAAGAAAATGCAATCATTTTCACCAACGGCGATAACGATACATTCCCGCTTTGGTATTTGCAGGAAGTTGAGGGTGTGCGGACAGATGTTCGCGTTGCCAACCTCAGCTTGCTGAACACCTCATGGTATATAAAACAACTGCGTGATATGGAGCCGAAAGTGCCCATTAGCCTGAGCGATGACCAGATCAAACGCGTTGGTTTGGTGCCGTGGCCGAGCAGTAAAAATTTTGAAGTCCCGACAATTCCCGACCGAATCCGCGCAGCCGAAAAACGCGAATACCAGCTATCGACTGGAAAAGATTCGGTGAATATCCCCGAAAAAATCGTCTTCGAGGTTCGACCGAAACTGGAAGGACCAATGCGCGGCGGCGAACGCCAGGGGTATCTGCGGGTGCAGGATTTCATGATTTTGAATATTCTGGCCAGCAACCGTTTCGAGAAAAGCCGGTATATTTTGCCGTAACCAGCTCCGATCAAAACCGGTTGGACGGGTTGCGCGAATATCAGCGAATGGACGGTTTGCTGTTCAAAGTAACCACCATTCCCGATTGGCAGCTGGATGCAAAAACATTGCACGATAACCTCATCAACCGGTTCCGTTATCGCAACCTCAACAATCCGGATGTCTATTATAACGAAAATATCATCGGGCTGTTGCAAAATTACCGCTCTGCATTTTTCCGGTTGGCGACCCATTATTTATCTCAACAAGACAAAGAAAACTTCAAAGTTGTTATCAATAAAATGTATGAAGTGATGCCGCCGGAAGTTATTCCGTTTACGAACAGTCAGTTCGAAGAAGTGCTGACAAGTTTGGCAATCATGGCGGATGTCATTCCAATCGATTCGCTCAAATCCGGCGAACCGCAGTTGCGGGTATTTCGCGCACTCGGCGAGGTCGGGTTCAATTACAAGAGTATGGAAGACGCCCGTTTCGGATACGAAAACTTGCTGGACGCGTTGGAAAATAATGATTCGCAAAGCCCGGTCATTTATGAATACATGCGCTCGCTGTACCCGCGTCCACAAATTTATGAAAACGCCCAGCCCGAACAACGCAAACAGGCGGTAGAGGAAGAAACCCGTCAAATTCGACGGATGCTGGTTCGCGTTTACCGGGAGCTTAGCGCATACGATGAAGCTATTGCGCTGCTGGATAAAATTTTGATCGATCAACCCAGCGACAATTTTGCAAAAACCCAGCTCGACCAGATCAAAAAACTGCGTTCGGAACAATAGTCAGGCTGCCGATGAAAAAGGTTGTATCAAATATTCTGCGATTTTTGATCAGCTTTGGCGTGCTGGGTGGTTTGGTTTATCTGATCGGTTTGGACCGGATAATTGATAATTTTCGTTCGGTTGATCCGACGCTATTACTGATAGCCATCGGCATTTTTGTTGTGATTTTGGTGCTGATGGCTTTTCGCTGGCAGATTTTGCTCGTCAGCCAAAACCACTCGCCGGGCTATTGGAAATTGTTGATGTTTTATTTCATCGGCTATTTTTTCAATAATTTTCTGCCGACGGCAATTGGCGGCGATGTCAGCCGTGCGTATTATGTCGGGCGTGCCAATGGCAACCTCCCGCTCAGCGTCGGCACCGTTTTATTTGAACGGATTTTAGGTGTGCTCGCAACGCTGACCCTCGCCACCATTTCCATGATCTGGGTTGCAAAAGAACTGGATCCCGCAATTATTTTCACTACGGCGATGGTTTTTGGCATCGTGATGGTTAGCATGATTGTTCTGTTAAACCCGGCACTGTTTTCGCTTTGCCAACGTATCTTCAGTAAAATCAGTATCTTCTCAATCGGTGAAAAAATAAACAGCATTCTCGAATCTATCCATTTTTATCGCAATGCGAAATTTGCGGTCCTGGGCGGCTATCTGTTGTCAGTAACATTCCAGTTCCTTTTTGTGGCGATGAATTATGTTCTGGCACAATCGCTGGGATTGTCGCAGGTTACCTTTATCCAACTATTGCTGGTGATCCCGATTACGTTTGTAATGGGATTATTGCCTTCGGTAAACGGATTGGGGGTCCGCGAATCGGGTTATGTAGTGTTGCTCGCCAATGTTTTCCACAGCGCAACTGCCGGTGAAGCGATTGCGCTTTCGTTGCTCAACACATCCGTTCCGGTTTTGGTGAGCTTGGCCGGCGGCGTAATGCTGCTGTTTTACAAACACAACAACCCGGCTACCACAGTAGATTCTCCGCCGGTTCCCTAAACAAGCTGTTGCAATATTTCGGATATTGCGATATATTTGTCCAATAAATTTTGTTTTTTTGCTTCATAAATCTTACCTCCTCGCACCCGATTTTCGAAATCTTTTTGTCGAAAAACCTGACCCTTTTATCGATATTTTTTTGATATCAGTTGGGTTTTCCGCAATTTGGAATTATACTATTAATCGTAAACCAGAGGTAAAAAACGATGCGTAAACTATTGTTTTTGATGATTATTGTGATGATTGCCGGATGCAAACCGAAACCCAACAGCCTCGGTAAACTGGACGAAATTTATGTATTTGCAGATTCAACCGATTGGCAGGATTATCGCGACGCAATTCACAGCCATTTTATGAAGGAATACCTCACGCCGGTTCCGGAACCGGAATACATTATGAAATGGCGCCCCTTTGAAGATTTTTCAAAATACCATTATCAAAACAACGTATTCTTTTTAGCAAGATTGAACTCGGATGATCCGGTTTCCAAAGAAATCAACGGTTTACTCGGCGAGGATGTTGTTCAGGGAGTTCAATCCGGTGACTATTTTTACATCCCGAAAAAGGATGTGTGGGCGTTAAATCAATATGTTGTATTTCTGGTTGCGCCGGATAAAGAAGCCATGATCCAGCGACTCTACGATCTGGGTGAACTGGTTTATGATGATTTTGAGAAATCTTACTATCAGCGGTTAAAAAAACAAATGTTTGAGCGCGGGGAAGATGACAAATTAGGTGAATATATTTCCAATAATTTCCCGTTTACTTTGCGCATTCAACACGATTACAAATTGGTTGACGAATCGGAAAGTGAGCACTATCTTTGGCTGCGCCGGATTTATCCAGATCGAGATCGTTCGTTAACCGTTCGCTGGATTCCGGATGCAGATTCGATCACCATCAGCCCAAGCTGGCTGATCAAAAAACGCAACGAATTGGCAGCGCAAATCCATTCCGGTGATGTGGTCGTTGAGCAAGAGACCATCGCCGAGCAAGTGCGCTTTCAAAAATGGCCGGCAATGCGCTTGGAAGGCACCTGGAAAAATCCCCAGCGATATATCGGCGGACCGTTCAGAACCATCGCTTTCAAGGATTCGGAGAGCAAAACAATTTTCATCATCGATTTTTTTGTTCAGGCAATTGGTGAGCGTAAAAAACCATATCTCGACCAGTTGGATGTTATCGCACACACTTTCCAGTTGGAAACCGAAAAAAGTTGATCGTAAAATTCAACTCATTTAACAATTGGCAGTTTAGGGAATCTCAAAATGAAAATCACTGTTATCGGCACCATAAATAAAGATTTGATTCTACCCTTTAACGATGTGCCCATTGAAAGTTTTGGCGGTATTTTTTATGACATCGGGATTCTTTCGCAAATTGCCCAAGATGTTGAAATTACACCAGTTAGCTACGTTGGTGAAGATGTAATATCTACTGTTCAGGCAATATTGGATAAGCCGTCGAACGTAAACACGGATGGATTGGTGCGTGGTCCCGAAACCCATCACAAAGTAATTCTGGAATACACTTCACCGGCTCAGCGATCCGAAAAAGCGTTGTTTCCGTTTCCCCCGTTGGAGTGGGCGCATATCGAACCTTACACAGACGCCGATTTCATCGTCCTGAATATGATTACCGGATGGGATATTGAATTGCCTACCTTCCAAAGATTATGTGAGAAATGTGGCGACCGTATTTACATGGACTTCCATTTTCTCGCAAGCGATGTCGATGAAATTGGAAAACGGTTTCGCAGAATCCCGGAAAACCTGCAAACCTGGTTAAGTGGACCCAGATTTATTCAAATGAATGAAGATGAATTTGCGACGTTAAACCAACACAACGAGAGTGAAAAAGAATTTTTCCAACGCTATTTCCGCGATGATCAGGTGTTGATTTTAACAAAAGCCAGCAATGGGGTTTCGCTGGTGTATCGAAAAAACAATATTACCGGAAAGAAAGATTTTCCCGGCAATAAAATCCCGCGACTGATCGATTCAACGGGCTGTGGCGATGCCTTTGGTGCAGGTTTTATCATGAATTATCTTGAAAACAATGACATGTTTCAGGCTGCAACTTATGGAAATATTGTGGCTGCGGCAAAAGCAACATTGCGCGGCACCAACGAACTGTATCGATTAAAAGAAAAAATTTCCGATATAAAAGCATTAAATCGAATTAAATAAAAAAACGCCGGACAGCAATCGCTCTCCGGCGTTTTTTACTCACTTTTGAATCCAATCAAAATGTAAATTCTGCGCCGAAAATCCAGTTTCTGCCGGGCATCCGGTAGCGCGCAAGCTCTTCGTATTCCGTATCCAGAATATTGTTTAACGACACCGAAAACTGCACGGTCGGGTTTAGTTTATACAGCAGTTTGCTGTTCATCACCCAAAATGCATCGGGTTTTGATGAGGGGTAAAGGAACACTTCGTCGATGGCACTGCGGTAACGACCGTTCACGTTCAACGTGAGTGATTGATACCGGAAATCCGAGTTGAGGTGCATGCTGTGTTTGGCGCGATATGCCAAAATATCATCCACCCGATTGGGCGATTGATCTTTCGCATCCAAATATGTATAGTTGAACGAACCGCGCCAATGGCGATTCCAGTGTGCGTTCAGCGTGATTTCAACACCTTGCATCAACGCTTTGAATAAATTGCGTACCTGAAAAAAGGGATAAGTAACGCCCTTTTCTTCTTTGATATCCACCCAATAAATCATGTCATCGTATTGATAACGGAACAACGCAACATCGAGATCGGCGGCACGGCTGAATTGCCAGCGCGTTCCGATTTCCAGCGAATATTGCATTTTCTCCGCATCCAGATCCGGGTTGGGCTCAAACAATGTTCCACCACCGATTTCTCGTTGAAAAAAGCGCTCCGCAATGGTCGGCGCACGAAACGCCTGCGCCATCAGCAAACGAATACTCATATCTTCAGTCGGACGGTAAACAAATGATATTTTTGGACTTAGCTGACTCAATGTTTTGCCACGAACTAAATGATTGTGGTCGTATCGAATGCCTAAAGTGCTGATCAATTTTGGATGTGGCGTGTATTCATATTGCATAAATCCGGCAATGTTATTTATCTGGCGATTGCCATAAAGCACCGTATCCGGCGAAGATTCAACATGATCAACCTGGGTGTCGATCCCGGCAATCAGGTAATGTTTCTCATTTACAAACCAGTCCAATTGAGAAATATTGCCAAATTTTTGCCCGTCGATGACTGTTTTTGTGCCAAACGGCTCGTTGAACGGGATCTCGTAATTCGGGTCATCTTCGTTAAAATATGAGCGCGCAGCGTTCAAATAGTAATAAAATCGCGAAGAATATTTAACATTGCTGTTGGGAACCGCCCAATAATGAACATCCGCATTAAACTGCCGTTTTACCTGACGGTCGTCAGTATATTCATCCTTTACCCTTAGCGGTTCTGCGCCGTTCAGCCATGAGTGGGGATAATCGTTTTCTGCATAACCGCCGCCAACGGTAATTTCTACGTTGCGGTTGTATTTTAACCCGAGCATAATTTTGCTGAAAACATCATAAAATTCATATGCTGTATTTTGGGCGTGACCGTCCGAATGTTTGCGGCTGACGTTGAACAAATAACTAACCTCGCCGGCTGATCCGGAATAGCTTAATTCGGCTTCGCTTTGGTAACGGCGCGAATCGTAATACTTTAATGCCTTCGGCGCATCTTCCAGAAAACCGCCTTTCAACGAGATGGAGGTCAGCGATTTATACGATGGCCGTCGCGTAATCACGTTCACCACGCCACCCATTGCGGTCGAGCCGTAAAGGCTTGAAAATGCACCTTTTACGACCTCAACTCGTTCGATCAATTTGGTGGGAACGAGGCTCCAGTATGCACCGCCGGCATCCGATGTCAACGCCGGGCGACCGTCAATCATCAACAAAACGCGATTGCCAATGCCACCACCGGCGACATCCGAACTGCCGCGAATCCCTAAGCTTTGCACATTTACACCGGTTGTCCGATACACCGAAACCCCCGGAACGGATTCCAAAGCCTGATCAAATGTGGTCACCGGTCGCGATTCGAGCTCCTCTGCGCGGAGAATCACCACGCTGGCAGGTGCCATTTTTGCGGTTTGTTCCTTTCGCGCAGCCGTAACCAGCACAGCTTCACTTTCGATTTCTGTGGGCATGAGCGCGATATCCCGCGAAAGCAATTTTCCGTTGGTGATAGTGATTCTTTCCCGAAATGTCGCATATCCCAATCGCGATACTTCCAGCGTGTAATTTCCCGGTGGAATATAACGAATAACATAGTGACCGTCTGCACTGGTTTCGCTGCCGAGCAATACACTATCCAGAAACACATTAACAAAAGCCAGCGGACTTTTCGTTTGGCTGTCGAATACTTTTCCGGCAACAATTCCCGTTTGTTTCATCAGAGACTGATTGGTTTGTGCAACCGCGAAAGCGATGGAAAACAGTGCCAGCAATATAGATAAATATTTTGTCATTCATTCCTCATTCGAAACAGGGCAATCAATTTGCTGATCAATTAACACAGAATGCCCGAACGATAATTTGTCCGAGCATTCCTCAATATTACGATAGCCAGATGTGAAACCGGATCACGGAGAATAATTCAGATTTGCAACGATATTTAAACCAGTCAGGTCGATGTTGTCATTGTCAATTGTGACAGATTTCGGACCAAAAGCCTGATCCGGCAAATTACCCTGCGGGGTGGGGAAAACGCCAACGCTATCGGTGAATTGCCAGTACATGCCGATCAACTGAGTCGCAGCAGGATTTTGCGGGTCCCGGGCGCTCACATAAATTGCAGTATATGTCCCTTTTTCCAATCCTTCGATGGTGTAATTGTATGTTGTGGTTCCGCTTGCAATCGGATCGGTGAAGCCGTCCGGTGCTGCCATTGGAATGTATGGCGCAGACAAATTTTGATAAATCGATACCTGAACTTCGCGGGATGCGGGCCAAGTGCCAACAAACGTAACCGTTCCGGAAACACTGCCGGTATCCGGTGCAGTCGGATCATCATCGCTGCAACCACCAAAAAAAATAAAACCCACCACCATTCCAACGCCGATAATACCTCTCAACCAGTTACTCATAATTCCTTAACTCCTTTAATTTGTATTTCGTATCGTCGTTTTCGACGCAACTGCGTCCGATTTTTAAAACGTCAATTAAGATTGCAAGTCAGGTGCCAAAGTAGAACGATTCAAAACTAACCGATGGATCTTTTCGCTAAACCTATGTTTATTTGTAGTTTATGTATAGCGTTTGCCTAACCTGGTTTCTTTTCAAAAAGCTGTTTCGTTTCACATTGAAATAAAAGCTGTTTCAATTTGGAAATATTTGGTGAGAAAACGCATTTTTGTGGCACCGGTTTGAAATTCACGCCATTCGGATTAGGCGATAAATTGCTTGCAATAGTTTTTATGCATGGCTTAAATTCGCGGTTTCTAAAAGGAATAGGGTAGCGAAGTCATAACCATTGTTCAAAAAGGAAATTATTTGTGAAAATTCGTGTACTGAAATTTGGTGGAACCTCTGTCGGAACGCCGGAACGGGTAAAAAATGTTGTTGATATTTTGATAAAAGGGCAGGAAAAACAACCACTTGCAGTAATTGTTTCTGCATTTAGCGGTGTTACAGATCAGCTCATCGAAATGTGCACTATTGCCAGCCGTGGTGACGAAAAGTATCTGACTATTTTGGATAAATTCATCGAAAAACACAACCAGTTTGCAGATGCATTGCTCGGAAACGAGCGACAAACCATTGCAAAACTGTTCGATGCGAAAATTGCCAATTTACGGGATTTATTGCACGGTATTTTTTTACTGAAAGAATTATCGCTGAAATCGCTGGATTTTGTGATGTGCTTCGGTGAATGGTTTTCCTGCCAGATTATCACCGCAAAACTGCGCGAAGCTGCTGTTTCTGCTGAATTTGTAGATGCCAGAAAACTGGTGCGCACCGATGCACGTTTCGGTAGTGCGCGGGTCGATTTCGCAACAACCAGCGAGTTGACCAACTACTATTTTACGGCATCCGAAAAACGGGTGCAGGTTATCACGGGATTTTGCGGCGCCACCGAAAACGGCGAAACCACCACTCTCGGACGCAGCGGTTCGGATTACAGCGCAGCCATTTTTGGCGCAGCGCTCAACGCACCGGAAATCGAAATCTGGACGGATGTGGACGGCGTAATGACCGCCGATCCCCGAAAAGTACCGGAGGCATTTACCCAACCGGTGCTGTCGTATGAGGAAGCGTTGGAAATGTCCCATTTTGGCGCAAAGGTGATTCATCCGCCAACCATGCTCCCGGCAATGCGCAAAAATATCCCGATTCGAATTTTGAACACCTTCAATCCTGATTTTCCTGGCACGCTTATCCGGCGAAATTTAGCCGAAAATGGCGGCGAAAAACCCGAATCGCATATCACACATGCGATCAAAGGGGTCACATCTATTTCCCGGGTGGGATTATTGCGCATCGAGGGTACCGGAATGATCGGCGTTGCCGGCACATCGATGCGTATCTTCAGCGCGCTGGCGGCGGCGGGAATCAACGTCATTTTGATTACACAAGCATCGTCCGAACATTCGATTTGTCTCGCGGTTGCTCCAGGCGACGCCAAATCCGCCCGCGAACTGCTGAACGAAGAATTTGAACTGGAAATTCAGGCCAACCGGATCAACCCGCCGGTTTTGGAAGAGAATTTAAGTATTGTCGCGATCGTTGGCGAAAATATGCGCCACACGCCCGGTATTTCCGGCAGATTTTTCAACGCGTTGGGCAGCCGCAAAATAAACGTTGTGGCAATTGCGCAGGGTTCATCGGAGCTGAATATTTCTGTCGTGATTTCCGCGGCGGACGAAACCCGCGCGGTGCGTGCCATTCACGAGGCATTTTTTGGCAGGATTTCGCATCGATTGAACGTGCTGGTTGCCGGAATCGGTTTGGTGGGCGGAACGTTGCTCCAACAAATCGCCGAAAATCAGGAGCGATTGCGCACGGAAAATGATTCGGAAATCCGGGTTGTCGGCATCGCCAATTCACGAAAAGCATTGCTGAATCCTAAAGGAATTTCGCTGGAAAACTGGCCAACGGATTTCGCAAAATCAGCGGAAACTGCGTCCATTGAAAACACCGTTAACAATTTGATTTCACTAAACTTACCAAATTGTGTTTTTGTGGATTGCAGCGCCAGCGAAACGGTTGTGGCGCAATATGCGACACTGCTGAATCACGAAATTTCTGTGGTCACACCCAACAAAAAAGCCGCCGCCGGAACCTTTGATGATTTTGCAAATCTGAAAAAAATTTGTGCCCGCAGCGGCGCAAAATTTCTTTACGAAACCAATGTTGGTGCCGGATTACCGGTGATCAGCACCTTAAAAGATTTGCACAACAGCGGCGACCGGATCATCAAAATTGAAGGTGTTTTGTCCGGAACTTTGAGTTACATTTTTAATCGATTCGACGGATCGACGCCGTTTAGCGCAGTTGTTCGCGAGGCGCAGCAGTTGGGCTACACCGAGCCGGATCCCCGTGATGATTTGAACGGTTTGGACGTTGCCCGAAAGCTGCTCATTCTCGCCAGAGAAGCCGGATTGCGCATTGAGTTGAGCGATATCGCGCTGGAAAATCTGGTCAGCGACAGCGCCGGAAAAGCCAAAACGGTCGATGAATTTTTCGAAAAACTGGCCGCAGATGACGCACAATTCGCGGAAAAACAATCGGCGGCGCAACGGGTGAAAAAACGGCTGCGTTACATCGCTACGCTGGAGAACGGCAACGCGACTGTCCAATTAATCGCGGTTGATGATTCGCACCCGTTTTTCAACCTGACCGGCAGCGACAACATGATCAGCTTCACCACCGAGCGATACCGGGAAAACCCGCTGGTGGTCCGTGGACCGGGCGCCGGAGCTGCCGTTACGGCTGCGGGTGTTTTTGCAGATATTATTCGTATCATCCAATAAATTCTGGAACTTAGATGAACAGTGAAATTACTATTTTCGCACCCGCAACGGTTGCCAATGTCGCCTGCGGATTTGATGTGATGGGATTCGCCATTGAGCACCTCGGCGACCGGGTGACCGCCCGGCTCAGCGAACAGCCCGGCGTAAAAATCGCCGCCATTCACGGCGATAACGGACGATTGCCGCTGGATTTGCACAAAAATACCGCCGGCGTTGCAGTCATGAAATTGCTCGAAACCCTCGATCAGGTGACCAATCTCGAGATCGAAATTTACAAAGAAATGCCGTTGGCCAGCGGAATGGGCTCCAGCGCTGCCAGTGCGGTTGCAGCCGTAGTTGCAGTCAACGAATTGTTGGGCGCTCCGTTAAGCTACCGCGAATTGCTGCCGGTTGCGATGGAAGGTGAAACGGTTGCATCCGGGCTGGCGCATGCGGATAATATCGCTCCGGCGCTGCTCGGTGGCATCATTTTAATTCGCAGCTACGATCCGCTGGATGTGCTGCAATTGCCCGCACCGAGGGAATTGCGCTGTGTCATTTTGCATCCCGCAATCGAAATCCGCACATCCGATACGCGCGGCAAATTACCGGAAAGCATTCGCCTAAAAGATGCATTGTCGCAAGTTGGAAATTTCGGCGCACTCGTTGCCGGATTGTTACGAGAGGATTACGATTTGATCGGTCGCTCGCTGCACGATGTAATTGCCGAACCCTGCCGGTCCCCGCTGATTCCCGGATTTGCCCAAATCAAACAAGCCGCACTGGACGCAGGCGCTTTCGGATGCAGCATTTCCGGTTCCGGGCCATCTATTTTTGCATTTTGCACCAACGATGACACCGCAATTGCAATCGGAAAAGCCATGCAAAACGCATGCGCAGCTCACGGTGTCGAGAGCAAATATTATTGTTCGCGAATTAATCCGGTTGGCGCCGTTCGCGTTTAAAACAATATGCTAAACTATTGAATACACTAATTTTATGAAATTTTACAGCACCAATAATTCTGCCCATCGCGTTGATTTTCGTGATGCTGTTTTGACCGGATTGCCGCCGGATAACGGGCTATACATGCCCGAAAACATCCCGCAAATTCCGGTTGAAAAAATCCGCGCTTTCGGACAAATGACGTTTCAGGAAATTGCAAACGTGATGGCAGATAACCTGCTTTCGGAAAGCATCGAGCCGCATGTTTTACGGAAAGTGATCGAAACGGCCATTAATTTTGACGCACCGCTGGTTCCTGTCGAACCGGATATTTTTTCGCTGGAATTGTTTCACGGGCCGACGCTCGCATTCAAGGATTTTGCAGCGCGATTTATGGCGCAATTGATGGGTCATTTTGTGCAAAATGACGACCGCGAACTTACGATTTTAGTAGCAACTTCCGGTGATACGGGAAGTGCGGTTGCCAACGGTTTTTATCGCGTTCCGGGAATTCGGGTGATCGTGTTGTATCCTTCCGGCAAGGTGAGCCAAATTCAGGAAAAACAGCTAACTACGCTCGGCGAAAATATCATTGCGCTGGAAATTGACGGCACATTTGACGAGTGCCAAACGTTGGTGAAACAGGCGTTTTTGGATGGCGAATTGCAGAAAAATTTCCGGTTGACATCTGCAAATTCTATCAACATCGCACGGTTGATTCCGCAATCATTTTATTACGGTTACGCGTGGTCGCGATTGCCCAAACCATTTGGCGATTCGGTGTTTTCGGTGCCGAGCGGCAATTTTGGCAATCTCACCGCAGGGTTGATGGCAACAATTGCGGGCGTGCCGATCACCCGATTTGTCGCCGCAACCAACGTGAATGATGTTGTTCCGGCATATTTGCAAAACGGGGAATTTTTGCCGAAACCGTCGGTTCACACTATCTCGAATGCAATGGATGTGGGGAACCCCAGTAATTTTGTGCGAATGCTCGCGTTGTTCAATCACGATTTGAACCGAATCAGAAAATCGGTTTCCGGATTTGCATTTACGGACGAGGAAACCCGCAAAACAATGCGGGAAATTTACGATCGAACAGGCTATGTTTTGGATCCGCACGGCGCGGTCGGATATTTGGGGTTGCAACAATTTCTCGCCCGGCAAACCGGGAAATGGCAGGGTGTTTTTCTGGAAACTGCGCATCCGGTCAAATTTCTCGATGTGGTGGAATCAACCATCGGAATCTCACCGGAAATTCCGGCACAACTGACGGAAGCGCTGTCAAAAGAAAAAATTGCTCGCTCGCTGCCAAGCGAATTTTCGATATTTAAAAATTATTTGATGGATGCTCTGCGAAAGTAGCCGACAAAAAGAAATCCCCGCTTTTGGCGGGGATTAAACATCATATCTGAATAATAATCAACATCTTATTCGCCCGATTTAATATGCTTCACAGCTTCGGTCATTGCGGGCAGAACTTCGAACAAATCGCCAACGATGCCGTAATCTGCCACTTTGAAAATTGGTGCATCGGCATCTTTGTTGATCGCAACAATGAATTTCGAAGACGAAATTCCCGCGATGTGCTGAATGGCTCCGGAAATTCCGGCGGCGATATATAATTGAGGGGAAACCGTTTTTCCGGTTTGCCCGACGTGTTCGCCGTGCGGACGCCAGCCTTCGTCAGAAACGGGTCGGGAACAGCCTGTGGCAGCGCCTAACGCATCCGCCAGCTTTTCGATGAGCTGCCAGTTCTCCGGACCTTTCAGCCCGCGACCGCCGCTGACAACGATATCTGCCTGCGTTACGTCAATTTTGCCGCCTTCGCCGGTTGCAACTTCTTCGACAACTGCTTTCGGATCGGGCAGGGCAGGGGACATCGTTTCAACGGAAACAGCAGTTGCGGATTCCACCGCCTTTACACTTTTGGGGCGAAGGGTCGCCAGCGCTGGTGTTGACTGGATGCTAATATCTGCCAAAACTTTTCCGGCATACATCGGTCGGGTGAATATAAATTTACCACCATCGGCGCGAAAACTGACGCAATCCTGCGCCAATCCGGCATCCAGCAGCATCGATACGCGTGCCAGCAAATCTTTACCGGTAAACGTTGCCGCAGCGATAACCACATCTGCGCCTTTTTCTTTTGCAACAGTTGCTACTGCTTTTGCTGCAACATCCGGGCTGTATTTTGATAGTTTGCTATCTTCGATTGCAACGGCATTGGCAATGCCGTATTTGCCGGCTTCATTTGCCAGCGACGCTGCATCCGGACCGAGCACCACAGCAGTTGCGCTGCCGCCGGTTGCATCTGCCATTTGTTTTGCAGCGGTGAACATTTCGTAACTGACTGTTTTCAGTTTTCCCGCTGAACTTTCAGCGATTACAACAATGTTTGCCATTATTTAATCTCCTGTTTTTTCTCGACTTTGGTTAAATCACTTTGGCTTCTTCGCGGAGCAAACGCACGACTTCTGCGGCGTCTTCCGCACCGTTGGTGAATATTTTACCCGCGTCTTTCGCCGGTGGATAGGCAATTTTTTCAATCACCATTTTGGGTGCGGTCAATGAAACTTCTTTCACATCAATCGATTTCTTTTTCGCCTGCATAATGCCTTTTAGTGAACGATATCGCGGTTCGTTCAACTTTCGGTTTGCACCGATAACAGCGGGTAAACCAAAGGAAACACGCTCGGAACCACCTTCGATTTCGCGCGTTGCAGTTCCGCTGCTGCCGTCAATTTCCAGTCCGATGACGACGGTAACGCAGGGCAAATCGAGTGCGGTTGCAACCAATTGCGGCATCTGACCGTGGTCGTCATCGATCGCTTGGCGACCGAGAAAAATCAGATCGAAATTGCCGTCTTTCAACGTTTCGGCGAGTGCTTTTGCGGTAACCAGCGGATCATCCGGGACTCGCTCAACATTGATTCGCACCGCTTTGTGGGCACCCATCGCCAATGCTTCGCGAATGGTTTTTTCGGCGCTTGCCGAACCTAAAGTGACAATGGTAACTTCACCACCGTTTTTTTCGGTGAGTTTCAACGCTTCTTCAATTGCAAATTCATCGTAAGGATTGATGATCCATTGAATACCGTCATCTGCCACCGATTTTCCATCGCCGGCAATGGTTACTTTTGTTGTTGTATCCGGCGTTTGTTTTACGCATACAGCTATGTTCACGTGAAGGACCTCCTTAATTAATTATCAAAACTGTTGCTTGCTCAATAAAAACAGGTTATCGTCTGATGTTTTGTTAAATTCAGCTTATAATCAGATTGCATCGAAATTTTATTCACACCGGGCATTATTTTTCATTGCCAAACGGAATTAATTTCGAAACGAAGCAAAGTAATAAAATTAGGACGGATTGCAATAAAATTTGAAAATTATCCGGTCGATTTCGTGCGTAAATTTGTATTTTAGATGCGCTAAGTCAAGTCCGGTATGAATTTTGTATTTGAAAAAATACTTGACATAATTGAAGTGCTCACCTAAATTTGGCGACTTTGTAATTCTCAATGTAAAAGGAGGAAAAATACAGTGAGAACTGATTATTCGAAACCAGATCAGATAATTGCTGATCAAAAGTGGTTTGTGGTGGATGGCGAAGATGTTGTATTGGGTCGTCTCGCATCCAACATTGCCCGCATTTTGCAGGGTAAGCACAAACCGAACTACGCACCGCATCAGGATGTTGGCGATTTTGTCGTTGTTCTGAATGCCAACAAAGTGCGGTTAACCGGCAACAAAGCCGATCAAAAAACATATTTCTCCCACTCCGGTTATCCCGGCGGCGGAAAAGAGACGCCTTATAAACGAATGATAGCAAAGCGTCCTGAATATGTGATTGAACATGCAGTACGGTTGATGCTCCCAAAAAATGCACTGGGTCGCAAGATGCTCAAAAAGCTGAAAGTGTATCCCGGAACAAATCATCCGCATGATGCGCAACAACCCCAAACCCTAACTTTTTAACGAGGTATTAGATGGAAGTTTATGTCGCAACAGGACGGCGCAAGTCCTCCGTCGCGAGAGTCCGGCTGAAGCCCGGAAGTGGCAAAATTGTTGTCAATGGTCGCGAAGTTTTGGATTATTTTAAACGCGAAACGCTTAAAATGGTTATTGAACAACCTTTCGAATTTACCAATACGTTGGGAAAATTTGATATCGATGCCAATATCATTGGCGGTGGACTTGCCGGACAGGCTGGCGCACTGCGTTTGGGCATTTCCCGTGCGATGCTGGAATATGATGTTAATCTCCGTGGCGAACTGAAAGCCGCCGGATTTTTAACTCGCGATTCCCGTGAAGTTGAACGTAAAAAATACGGTCAGCCGAAAGCACGTAAGCGTTTCCAGTTCTCCAAACGTTAAGTCGTTGGTTTTACTTATTTTATCACACACACTGTCCCCAAAGCACCGGCAGGGTGATCTTCCAATCGGAAGAATGCCGGGGTTAAAAGGCAGTGGCGGAATAACCCGAATAAAGGAGATTTTTTGTCAATGAAAGCAACATTAGAAGATTTGCTAAAAAGCGGTGTGCATTTTGGACACCTCACCCGCCGCTGGAATCCCAAGATGCGCCCATACATTTTTATGGAACGCAACAATATTCACATCATCGATCTGAAAAAAACGCTCGAACATTTGCAAACAGCTTACAATGCGATTAAAGAGACTGTGATGAATGGCGAACCGGTTTTGTTTGTCGGTACCAAACAGCAGGCTCAAAATATCATTGTTTCAGAAGCTACCCGTGCGGGCATGCCTTATATGACCGAACGCTGGCTTGGTGGCACACTCACAAACTTTTCGACCATCAAGAAAAGCATTCGTAAACTTGAAAATCTGGAAAAGATGGTCAGCGACGGCACTGCGGACAAACTCACCAAAAAAGAACGCCTCATGATTGATCGCGAAATCGAGAAAATGAAAAAGGTGTTTGCCGGCATTCAGGAAATGAAGCGGCTTCCCGGTGCGATTTTTGTCGTTGATACCAAAAAAGAAGAAATTGCCGTGAAAGAAGGACGCAAACTCGGCATACCTATTTTCGCAATCGTAGATACAAATTGCGATCCCGATGAAATTGATTTCCCGATTCCCGGAAACGACGATTCAACCAAAGCTATCGGCATTATCACCAAAACGATTGCCGATGCCGCAGTTGATGCAACCGCAGAACTGGAAGCACGTCGCTCCGCCGAAAAGGAAGATGTAAAGAAAGATTAATCGCTTTAAATTTAAAATAAACAGGAGTTAAACATAATGGCTAACATTACAGCAGCACAGGTAAAGGAGCTGCGCGAACTCACCGGTGCCGGTATGATGGACTGCAAAAATGCACTCGCTGAAACTGGCGGCGATATGGAAAAAGCAGTTGATTTCCTTCGCAAAAAAGGTATTGCCAAAGCAGAAAAAAAAGCCGGACGTGATGCAAAAGACGGTCTTGTTGAAGCATATATCCACCCGGGTGGAAAGTTAGGCGTTTTGATCGAAGTCAGTTGCGAAACAGATTTCGTGGCTAAAACTGATGATTTCAAAGAATTGGTGAAAAACGTGGCGATGCAAGTTGCCGCAACCAATCCCATCGCCATTACGCGTGATCAGGTCGATCAAAAATTGATCGATCATGAAATGGATATTTTTAAAGCCCAGGCGAAAGAATCTGGTAAACCAGACCATATTCTCGAAAAAATCGCCACCGGACGTTTGGAAAAATTCTACACCGAAAATGTTCTGGAAGAACAGGCTTTCATCAAAGATGGCGACAAAACAGTAAAAGATTATGTAACGGAAGTTATCGCCAAATTGGGTGAAAATATTTCTATCCGCAAAATCGCACGCTTTCGTATTGGAGATGAATAATGACAGGTCGCCCTCATTACAAAAGGATCTTGTTAAAACTGAGCGGTGAGTCATTAGCCGGTGAAGATAAATTTGGTATTCAATTACCTGTTTTGCGGCGTTATGCAGAAGAAATTCGCAATGTAGCAGAAACAGGTGTACAGGTTGGCATCGTTGTTGGCGGCGGAAATATCTTTAGGGGTATTTCCGAAGCCGCTCGCGAAATGGACAGAGTTTCCGCAGATTATATGGGAATGCTCGCCACTGTTATCAACTCGATGGCAATGCAGAATGCATTGGAAAACATCGGGCTGGATACGCGGGTGCAAACAGCCATCCGGATGAGCCAAATTGCCGAACCATTTATTCGACGCAAAGCGATTAACGATCTTGCAAAAGGGCGCGTTGTTATTTTTGCTGCAGGTACCGGAAATCCATATTTTACAACCGATACTGCAGCTGTTTTACGTGCTGTGGAAATCAAGGCGGATGTCATATTAAAAGGAACACGGGTCGATGGCGTTTATACCGCCGACCCCGAAAAAGATCCGACCGCAATTAAATTTGACGAATTGCCGTATATGCAAGTTGTTAAAGAAGGATTGAAGGTTATGGATGGCACTGCAATTACACTCTCTATGGAGAACCAATTGCCCATAATTGTGTTTAATATGGATGAACCCGGCAATTTAATGCGGGTAGTTATGGGTGAACCTATTGGAACAAAGGTAAGAGGTTAAGTATGACACTTGACAGCATTTTAAAGGATGCCGAAGAGCGCATGTCTAAATCGCTTGAGCATTTACAGCATGAACTTGCGACCGTTCGCACTGGCAGGGCAACGCCGTCATTGTTGGATTCAGTGAAAGTTGAATATTATGGCTCATTAATGCCAATCAATCAGGTTGCAACGGTTTCAGCACCGGAACCTCGGTTAATTGTCGTTCAGCCGTGGGAAAAGCGGTTGATTCCCGATATCGAAAAAGCGATCCTCGGCTCAGATCTGGGATTAAACCCGGGAAACGATGGCAACGTCATCCGTTTGCCTATCCCTGAACTCAGCGAAGAACGTCGGCAAAGCCTGTTGAAACTGGTGAAAAAGTTTTGCGAAGACTGCCGTGTTGCGGTGCGAAATGTTCGGCGAGATGCCAATGAGCACATCAAGAAATTGGAAAAATCTCACGAAATTTCGGAAGACAACAGCCACGATGGTCAGGATCAGATCCAGAAACTGACAGACAAATACATACAGGATGTTGACGATTTGTTGGCACAAAAAGAAAAAGAAGTGCTCACAAACTAAGTAAAAACAGTATATTATTTAACATATGAAAAGCCGGATGCTATCGTCCGGCTTTTTGTTTATACATCAGAAAATATGACAAAAATTTTGATCATTGCAGGCGAAGCCTCTGGGGATAAACACGCGGCAGACCTGATTCTTGAATTACAAAAAATTCATCCGGAAATAGAATTTACCGGCATCGGCGGTGATGATATGCAACGTACCGGTGCACATTTGATTTATCACATTCGCCAGCTTGCGGTTCTCGGCATCACCGAAATTATCAAACATCTGCCGTTTATCCGGCAAGTTCAGCGTGATATTGTTTCGGAGATGAAAAAGGGAGTGGATGCCACTATTTTGGTGGATTATCCCGGTTTTAATTTGAGGATTGCCAAACTCGCCCATGAAGCTGGTATTCCGGTTATCTACTATATCAGTCCGCAACTGTGGGCGTGGGGCGAAAAACGGGTTGAGAAAGTACGGAAATACATTGATCTGCTGTTAGTGCTTTTTCGCTTCGAAGTTGATTTTTATGCCAATCACGGTATAAATGCGGAATTTGTCGGTCATCCGCTGGTCGATCAGGTGCAAATTTCCCAATCCGAAACCGATTTCCGAAATCAGAACGCTATCGAACCCGGACAACAAATTCTCGGTTTATTTCCCGGATCGCGGGAAATGGAAGTACGCAAACTGCTGCCGGTAATGGTTGCAGTTGCGTCCAAAATAAGGGATCAATTTGGCGCAATACCGGTAATCGGTAAAGCAAGCCAACTACCGGATGAGCTTTATCATGAAGTTATCAAATCAAATGATATCAAAATTGTAGAAGGTAAATCGCATCAATTGATGCGATATTCTTATGCTACAATGGTTGCCAGCGGCACAGCAACGCTGGAGATGGGTTTTCTCCAAACACCAATGGTTGTGCTTTATGAGGTATCGCCAATTACATATTGGTTGGGACGATTTTTGGTGAAAATTGATAAAATTGCATTGGCAAACATCGTTGCCGGTGAAAAGGTTGTTCCCGAATTCATCCAGAAAGAAATTACCACAGATGCCGTAAGCGCCGCTATTGCACGCTATTTTACTGACCAGAAATATTATGATGATGTAAAATCACGGTTAAGCATCATCAAAGATGCGCTCGGCGAGCCGGGCGCATCCCTCCGGGCTGCCAAACAAATTAGCATGTTTTTAAAAAAAGACCTGAACAAATAATTAATCATATAGCAGTTCTTCTAACTCAACTTCTTTTGAGTAAACAATTTTGCGAATGGTTTCGTGGGATAAATATGCAAATTCGCGTTGCAATTGATCAATAATTTCTTTCGGGCGAGTTGCTTCCTTTAGCTTCGAGAATTTTTGACGGATGTAATAATCCCGGATTGCCCGCTCATTTAAAAATCCATTTTCCCAAAGCAGTTGAAATTGTTCATCAGAAACGTATGCCTTTAATGGGTTACCACGCATGTATCACTCCTCCTAAATAGTTGATTATTCAGAACATAAAACCCCGAAATACAGCTCAAACGTGGTAGCAAATTAGTTTCGATGCACCGCTCCTGTTTGGATAAACGGATACCGGAATCGTACATAACCGGTCATTTTAGCAATGGTGATAAATCAATTTTGGCGGGTAACGTTTAGTTCAATCACAACGCTTTGTTTGTATAACATCAGTATTATGTTACATTTAAATATATTCGTTCATTAAAAACAAGGGATTTTTTTCCCCCTTAAATATAATTAATCATTCAAAATTTGCCCGGTTTTGGGTAACATACTGAAATCATGAATGGAGGATAATTTATATGAATTTTATTTTTAAAGTAGCGATTTTAAGCGGTATCATCTTTTTGGTAGCTCAGTTTCTTCCCGGTATTCGTTTGAAAAATTACACAACGGCGTTAATTGTTGCCGTCGTTTATGCGCTTTTAAATGCGTTATTTTTCTGGGTTTTGTTTATCATTTCATTACCTGCCGTGCTCATTACATTCGGTTTGTTTGTGTTTGTTATCAACGCGGGATTACTGTGGGTAACGGATAAGTTGATCGAAGATTTTGAAATAAAGAACATACCAACGCTCTTTTTAGCCGCTTTATATATCACCATCGGTTCACAAATTGCACAATGGCTGTTCTAAAAAATAGCAGTTTTAAGTATGGTTTTCTAAAGCACCGGGGAAGTTTTTCCGGTGCTTTTTTTATTTATTTCATTCGTGTTGCAATATTATTTCTCCCTTTTTTGCCATCCGATTCATACTAAATTATGAATTCAAAAATAGGAGAACTTGTTCGGGTTTTCTACGTTTTATGTGACATTAAGAACAAAGTAACTTATGATTAAAGGAAACCAGATGGCATTTTTTGTAAGATTGTTAAAACGATTTTGGGTATTTCTGTTGCTGATGAATATTGGGGTACTGGCGCAACCCGGGATTATTACCGGATATGTTAAAGATGCCACATCCGGCGAAACCCTGATTATGGCGAATGTATATATCGATGGAACTCAGCAAGGCACAACCACCAACAACAGCGGTTATTATACGATGCCCGATGTAAAACCGGGCGAGTACACTCTGGTTGCCAGCTATATTGGTTTTCTGGATTTCCGTAAAAAGATAACGGTAGCCCCGGGTGCCGCGTTACGGATAGATATTGAGCTGAAGCCTGCTGTTGTGGAAGGCCAAACCGTTACTGTTGAGGCTGAATATACTTTCGAGGAAGAAAAGCAGGTGGGTGTTCTGGACATGCAACCTGCTCAAGTGCGCGATTTACCGGCAATTCTGGAAGCAGATTTATTCCGGGCAATTCAACTGTTGCCGGGTATAAAAGCCAGCTCCGATTTTTCCAGCGGATTATATATTCGCGGCGGCAGCCAGGACCAAACACTGATATTATTGGATCGAACCACCGTTTACAATCCATCGCACTTTTTTGGATTTTTCTCAACATTTAATCCCGATGCGATAAAAGATGTGCGAATTTACAAAGGCGGGTATCCGGCAGAATATGGCGGAAGGCTTGGCTCAGTTATCGATATTTTCAATCGCGATGGCAACCGGAAAGAATTTCAGGGGCGACTGAGCGTTGGCTTGCTGGCATCGCGATTAAATCTGGAGGGACCGATTCCCAAAGGTTCGGTGATGTTTGCACTGCGCCGATCGACGCTGGAGCCGTTGCTCGCCGCGCTGCGCAACTCGATAGACGATGTGCCGGACGCCTTTTATTTTTACGATCTCAACGGGAAAATCAATTACGATCCCAACGAAAACAACCGGCTGAATTTCGCATTTTACGCCGGAACCGACAACGTTGAATTCCCCTTTGCGGAAGATGCGGAATTCAACCTGAATTACGGCAACCGCACATTCAGCACCAATTGGACACATGTGTTCTCAAAAAAACTGTTTTCGAACTTTACGCTAACTGCATCAAATTATTTTAGTTATCCGCGTTTTTTAATCAATTCAACGCGTTTTGAGCGAGACAATACGGTTAGCGATTATTCCGTAAAAGGTGATTTCGAATATATTCCTTCTGGTAAATTTCAATTTAAAACCGGATTTTGGGCCGGCGCATTGGAGCTTGCTGTTCGGAACAGGTTTGATAATGAGGAAACGCTCAATGAAACCATCGATGCCAAATATGGCTCCGCGTATGTGGAAAATCAGTGGAAACCGTCCGAACGAATGAGTGTGAAAACCGGGCTTCGCGGCAGCTACATCGACAGCGGCGATTTTTATCGATTGGAACCGCGCATTTCGGCAGAATATTTTTACCGCATGGACATGCTGTTTCAGGTCGCATACGGGCGATATTATCAATATTTAACGCTCATCACCAACGAAGCATTCACCGGATTTGACACATGGCTGACCACCGACGATGGCGTACCGCCGGCATGGGGCGATCAATTTGTGGTCGCGTTGAAAACGAAACCCAGCGAAACCTATAATTTTGATGTCGAGCTTTATTACCGCAACATGCGGGAACTATTCGAACTCGATCCGCGTGTGCAAGACCCCGCCGGATTGGATTACAACGAACTCTTTCGTTTTGGAAAAGGCTATGCGTACGGGGCGGAATTTTTCCTGCAAAAGCGTAAAGGCAAGCTCAACGGATTTTTAGGATACACATGGGGAACCAGCCGCCGCCGCTTCCCGGAATACAATAATGATATGTATTATCCCCCAAAATTTGACCGGATTCACGATGTAAATATGGTGATGAATTATCAATTGTCAAAAAAATGGCGGGCAACAGTCGTATTTAATTACGCAACAGGGCAGGCTTACACAGATGTGCTGGGCAGCTACGAACTCAATTTCCCGACATCATCGAATGAACTGGACCCGTTCATTGTCGGCGGATTGAACGCCACGCGATTGCCAGCGTATCACCGACTAGATGTCGGGTTTACCCGAAACGGGAAGCTCTTTAAATTACCGTATGAATTGCAATTACAGGTTATCAATTTGTATTCGAGACGCAATATCTGGTTCTATTCTTACGACCTTACAGAAAACCCGATCGTGCGCGAAGACGTACGGATGTTGCCAATTATCCCCAACATTTCGTTCACTATCGATTTCTAAAAAATGAAGACTAATTGAAAAGTTGACAAAAAGGTATCCCATGAAAACATATCGTAAGTTCATTTTATTCAGTATATTAGCAACTGTTCTCGGGCTCACGTTTTCCTGCGATGTAGAAAACACCGATCAGTTTGAACCGGAATACGTTGTTGAATCGTACATGTATGCACTGGAGCCGTTACCGGAAATCCGGCTGTCCCAAACCGTCGGTTTTGGTAAACCTTACAATTTTGAAGATCAGGCCATCAGCAATGCCAATGTTTCTGTTACATTAGCCGGAATCAACAGCCCGGATGTCGAATTTCGCTATCTGGAAAGCGCCGAACGCGGTGTTTATGTTCCGGAAAACAACGCACATCTCGTGCAACCGCTGCGCAGCTATTCTTTAAATATTACCTTTCCCGATGACGATGCAATCCTCCGGTCCACAACGTTGGTGCCGGACACATTTCAGATTTTGACATCAACTGCCGATTCTGTGGTGTTCGGTTCTTCGGCTCAATTGGAAATTGATCTGTCGTCCAGTTTTTATCCCGGCCGTCAAAATATTTATGTTTTTTCGACAGAATCGTTTGAACCGACGATTGAAAATTTCACACCGTTTTTCGGCGAATTTTTTGATGAGGAAGAGGATGATATCGAAGATTTTAGAATCAATGAGTCGCCACCGTTTAACGAAGAAAATTACGACCGGAATCCGGATGGTTCCCTAACCATCAAATTACCGTGGATTGCTGTCACTTTTTTTGGACAAAATCAGATTTCCGCAAATGCGGTGGATGATAATATTTATAATTTTATAACTTCGGTAACATTGCAAACCGGTGGTTCAACGCTTTCGCCCGGCGAAATACCAAATATCCTCGATCCGATTGAAGGGGGAGTGGGCATTTTTGGCAGCTATGCCAGGGTGACAAAAATGCTATATGTTAAACGGCAATAGCGGTTGTGAAATTTCGTACTTTTTTATTAAATTGCTTTAATCAATGAAGTTCAGTCATTAAAATATGGTATCTATTTAGAAATGATGTTATCTTGAAATGATTTTGAGAGGCGATTTGTCCCAATTGGCATGAGAATAACAGCAGACAATATATCGAAATATTTCCAACGCCGGCAGGTGTTAAAAAACATCCATTTTCAGATCGATTCTCCCGGCGCACTGGTTGTTACCGGACCGAACGGAAGTGGAAAATCAACGCTTGTGCGTATCATTTGCGGCTTGATGGGCGCCTCCAGTGGCACCGTCAATTTTATTGAAAACGGGAAAACGCTCGACCAGATTGATGCCGCACAGCAAATAGGGCTAGTCAGTCCATACCTTCAATTATACAAAGATCTCACTGCCTGGGAAAACCTCAGTTTCTTCGCCAAATCCAGAACAGGACATGTTGAAAAAAAGCGGATTTTGGAATTACTTACCGCTGTCGGGCTTAACAATCGCCTGCACGATCCGCTAAGGGCTTATTCATCTGGAATGCTGCAACGTGTAAAATATGCGGCAGCGCTATATCACCAACCCAAAATCCTCATTTTGGATGAGCCGACAGCAAACCTGGATGAAACCGGAAAACAGTGGGTTTACAGCATCATCGAAACTTACAGACAGTCAAACATTGTCATTATCGCGACCAATGAACCGGAGGAAGTTGTTCTTGCAACGCAGCGTGTGGATGTTACTTAAACAAGGTGGAATGGTTTTCGAAAAAGATTTGCGTTTGGAATTTCGCACGCGGTATGCATTAAATGCAATTGCCATGTTTGCGGTAATTACTTTAACGGCAGTAAGTTTTTCGATCGGTCCGACAAAATTGAGCCCGGAAGTACTGGCACCGCTTTTCTGGATAATCCTGTTTTTTGCCGCAATGGCCGGGCTATCGCATGTTTTTGTTCGCGAAGAAGAGCAGCAAACCGCTGATACACTGCGCCTCGTTTTACCGCCAAATGCGGTTTTGATCGGAAAATGGTTGTTTAATGTGGTATTATTATTCGGTTTGGAGCTCATTATAGTGCCACTTTATATGCTTATGATGAGCGCTGTGCCAAAAAGTGGCACCGTTTTCTTTACCATTTTAATACTCGGAAGTTTGGCTTTATCCTCTGTAGCTACCATTATTGCAGCGATTATCGCACTTGCCAGCAGTCGTGGCGCGCTTTTTGCAGTTGTAGCATTCCCGATTGCGCTCCCGGTTTTGATTCCGGCAATCAACGGAACAAAGCTGGCATACGAAGGCGGGTTATTTGCAGACAGTTATTCAGATGTGCAAGTTTTGTTTTCATTTACCATTGTCATAATTACCGCTTCTGTGTTATTGTTTGAATTTATCTGGAATAAATAACGGAAAATAGATATGAGCCTCATCAATAAACTGGGGAAAGTTGGCTTAGGAATTTGGATGAGCGGCGTTATTTGGGCAGCTTTTATGTATGCACCGCGCGCCAAAGCACTCGGTGAAACTACCCGGATTTTGTTTTTTCACGTTCCCTGCGCATGGATTGCGACACTGGCATTTCTGGTTTCTGCTGTTTATAGTGTGCAATATTTGCGACGAAACCGGGTTTCGGATGATATCTGGAGCACTTCATCCGCGCACCTTGGCCTAATTTTTACCATTTTGGCAACGGTTACCGGCGCCATTTGGGCAGACGAAATTTGGGGACACCCATGGAATTGGGACCCGCGCCAAACGTCAATTTTCATTTTATTATTGATTTATGCGGCATATTTCGCATTGCGTTCTGCTGTTGAGGACGATGAAAAACGTGCCCGTCTCGCCGCAGTCTATTCGATCATTGCATTTCTGACGGTGCCGTTTTTTATGTATATCGTGCCACGAATTTACGAATCGCTTCATCCGGATCCACTGATCAATTCCGAGGGTAAAATCAAAATGAGCGGACGCATGCGCGAAGTTTTCTTTGCGTCATTGTTTGGATTCACGTTTTTATACGTCTGGATGTTGCGGTTAAAGGCGAAACTGGCCATCCGTGAAAATTACATCGAAAAATTAACTATGAACCGAGCAGAAGGATAATAGAGATGATGATTGCGTTAGCAACACTGTTGCCCGATACCCTGAAAACGATGACTCAACCCCAGGAGAAAGTTGTTGGCGAAGATATTTATATCGTGATGATTGTTACAATGATTGTATGGGGCGGAATTTTTTTCTATTTGATGTATCTGGATAGAAAAGTAAAAAATTTGGAAAAAAGAATTGAAATGGATGAAGAAACCGTATAAATACAAAAAAACGGAGTTAAGATATGAAGGCTAAATATATTGTCGGTGTTGGAATCATACTATTGTTTTTGGGTTTTGCCGGAATGAACCTGCAAAAATCCATGACACCATATGTTTCCGTTGCTGAAGCGCGGGACAAAGGCACCGCGGTGCAAATTAAAGGCTCGCGGGTCAGCGGATCGGACATGTTTGACATTGAACATAAAACCTTCAATTTTAAGATACTGGACGAAGCCGGTTCGGAAGTTCAGGTTATTTACAACGGTGTCAAACCGTCAAATTTTGACGAAGCAATGGAAATTGTCGCTAAAGGTCGATTTAATGGCGATGTTTTTCATGCCAGCGAAATTCTTGTAAAATGCCCCTCCAAGTATGAAGCTGAAACCTTTGAGGGAGGAGCCAGATCATGATTACTGGCGTAATTTTAATTGCACTATCATTTGTTGCAGCTATTACAGCAACAACTGCCTATTATCTGTATTACAGAGATGGCAACGATAGCATGTTTGATTTTGCTAATCGGAGTTTTTGGGTTACCGGTTTCGGTGTTCTGATTTCATTGGCATATCTCATTTTTCTGATCCTCAATCACAATTTCGAAGTTAACTACGTTTATAGTTATTCTTCACGGATACTCAACAAATTCTACCTGTTTTCCACACTTTGGGCCGGTCAGCAGGGCACTTTTTTGTTGTGGTTAACTTATGGATTTATTTACGGCATTATTTTGATGCGAAAAAATGCCCGCAAAAATCCATTGCTCATGGTTTACCTCAGCCTTGTCCAGGTTTTCCTATTGTTGATTTTGCTCAAAAAGAGCCCGTTTACAATGGTTTGGCATCAATACGCAGAAGTTCCGGTGGGATTTATACCTCAAGATGGCGCAGGGCTAAACCCATTGTTGCAAAACCCGTGGATGGTTATTCACCCGCCAACCCTTTTTGTCGGATATAGCTCAACCGTTGTGCCATTCCTGTTTGCAATGTCTGCACTGATTCGCCGTGATCATCATTCGTGGATAAAAGATGCCCGCCCGTGGGTAATTTTCAACACCATGATTCTTGGCGTTGGTATCATCATGGGTGGATACTGGGCTTATGTAACGTTAGGCTGGGGCGGATACTGGGGATGGGATCCTGTTGAGAACGCATCTTTGGTTCCGTGGATTTTCAGCATCATTTTATTACACGGTATGTTGATTCAGCAAAAACGAAAATCATTGGTTCGAACAAATTATTTGTGGGCAGGACTGTCGTTTTTAACAATGCTGTGGGGATCGTATCTCACACGGTCGGGTGTCTTAACAGATTTTTCGGTGCATTCGTTTGCACCATCCGGGCTTAGTGCTTATCTGGTATTGTTCCAGGCTGTATTTACCGGATTATTTCTGTTCTTCTGGGTTCGGTTCATGATTGATTACAATCGTTCCGGATCTACGCCTGTCGAATTTGGCAAAGGAATGTTCAACCGCGAAACCTTCATTTTCTTTGGAATGATGGCGCTTATTTTTGTCGCATTTTTTGTATTGCTGGGCACTTCTGCGCCGCTTTTCACCCAATGGTTTGGCGACCCGATCAGTCTTTCACCGGATTTCTACAACACAATGATCATTCCTGTGTCTGTATTTATGTTTTTGATGATTGCGATTGCACCACTTCTCGCATGGAAAACATCTGAACTGCGCAATAAACCAACCATCATCGGCGCAGCGGTCGCGTCGCTGATTTTGACAGGCGCAGCAGCAACACTCGGCTTGGGAACCATGACCTCCATCGGTGAACATACGCCTTATTATGCGATTGAAGGCACCGTAACGCCGGCTTTTTTTGAACAACTCCGCGATGTATTATTCAGCGGTGCGTTAAAATATTCGCCATATTTGATGTTCTTTCTGGCATGCATGGTTATCATTATTAACGCAAAAGTTGCCGGGCTATTCATCAAACGCAACCTTAGCAAAGCCGGTGGATATATCACCCACATCGGTTGGGGTTTTATGCTGATCGGAACAATCACCTCATCCGTATATGACACCAGCGAAAAAGTAATGTTGCCCAAAGGTGAATTCACCGAAGCTGCCGGTGGATATCAAATCCAGTTTATCAGCTTTATCGATATGCCGGATGGGCGTGACCGGGTAAAACTCCGGGTTCGCACAACTCATGGCAAAGAATATGACGCATACCCGCAATTCTATTATAGCGAATATACCAAAGGCTATATGGTTGCGCCGGATGTTCGCGCCCAATTTGCCCGTGATGTTTATATTTCACCGATTTCATACACGCCGGCACGGTTGACCAGTCAGCAAGAGGTTACCCTCACCAAAGGTCAATCGACCACGTTGCTCGGCAAAAAAATCACTTTCAACAGCTTCAAAACGGAAATGGGTGCCGCCGCAAAAGTTACCGCAATGGTTACAGTTGAAGCGGAAGTTGATGGTAAAACAACCACTTATGATGTGATGCCGATTTTGATCGCCAACGGCGGCAAAATGTCGCATGAGCCCATACCAATTGCAGATACAGGATACCGTATCGAACTTACTGGCGTAAATGCCGGTTCCGGGCAGGCGAAATTAATGGTTTACGCACCCGCAAAACCGGGAGATGTACCTCGCGATATGCTGGCAATCGAACTCAGCGAAAAACCATTTATCAGCATTTTGTGGCTTGGCAGCATTATTTTTGCACTCGGAGCTTTTTTTGCACTGACAGGCGGTTATCAAAAACGCTTTATGGCAAAAAAGCGCGAGGAAATTGAAGAAGTAGCCTAAATTTCATACTGTTTTGAAACAGCCGGGCATTTCTGTCCGGCTGTTTTTTTATCCACGCTATCATCCCAGAACCAACGTGAACACCAATAAAACAACAGCTTTGCTAAACCGGCAATGGGGAAGTGCCATCATCGAAGCACTTTTCCGGAGCTCAATTGACTATTTTGTAATATCTCCCGGCTCGCGATCCACTCCGTTAACGATGGCTGTTGCCCGAAAAAAAGGTGTCAAAACGATCGTTTGTTTCGATGAACGTGCTGCGGCATTTCATGCATTGGGATATGCCCGGGCTACCGGCAAACCCGCAGTGTTGATCTGCACATCCGGGACTGCGGCAGCCAATTATTATCCGGCAATAATTGAGGCCGCTACCGATTGTCAACCGCTGATTGTCATCACCGCCGATCGTCCGCCCGAACTCCGGGAAACCGGCGCAAATCAAACCATTCGCCAAACGGGCATGTTTGCCGATTATCCGCGTTGGACATTCGATTTTCCTGCGCCGGATAGTGCGGTATCGATCGAAACCGTTTTTTCAACGATGTCACACGCCGTTTTCTGCGCGACAAATTCCCCGGCTGGTCCCGTTCATTTGAATTGCATGTTTCGCGAACCCTTTGTTGATGCTGCTTTGGCATCCGAAGCGGTTGATTTTTCTGAAATTAAATCGACAACATACGCACAGGCGCGGCAACTGCCGGATGAAAAAACAATAAAAAAATGCGCTGAGCAAATTGCGAGAGCGAAACAGAAACTGATTATTGCGGGAAGAGGTTTGGGCACAACAGATCTCGATGAAATTGCCAAACTTGCCAATCAGCACAACTTACCGGTTTTTGCTGATGTTCAATCACGCTTTTCCTCCCCGGATTTGGTGAAGATATCGGTTCCATATTTCGATCAACTATTGCTTTCAACAACATTCAAAAATCAATTTCGACCGGATGTTGTGATCCAGTTTGGCGCGATGCCGGTTTCCAAACGGTTGTCGCAGTGGATGAACGATGTGCGCCCTCAACATTATTTTACCATCGCAAAACCGCCGTTTCGGATTGACCCGAATCATCAGGTTAGCGACCGGATCGTTTGCGAACCTGCAGAATTTTGCCGTTCGTTGAATACCGGGATTGATTCGTCAATTCGCACCAACACACACACAATTGATTTCGATACAATTGCAAAAAAAATCGATCAATTAATTGGAAAACACGTCGATTTCCAGTCGGCTGCGGTAACCGAAATATCTGCTGCCCGGCAAATTATCAGTCAAATAAAACCGCATAGCGGGTTGTTTTTGGCATCGAGCATGCCCATTCGCGATGTCGATATGTTTTGCAATCCCGTTGCAACGCCTTTGCGAGTTGCAGCAAATCGGGGTGCCAGCGGTATCGACGGCACGATAGCCACAGCTACCGGTTTCGCAACCGGATTACATTCGCCGGTTACTTTGTTGATTGGCGATCTCGCTTTATTGCATGATATGAACTCACTGGCGCTGCTGAATCTCATCGAACAACCTTTGATTATTGTTTTGATAAACAATAAAGGTGGCGGTATTTTTTCATTCCTCCCGGTTTCCGGCCATAGCGATATTTTTGAAGAATATTTTGGAACGCCGCACCATTTTGAGTTTTCAAATTTGGCTCGACAATTTGGTTTGGCATATGCACAGCCAATAAATAATTCAGATTTTGCGGAAAAATATCTGGATTGGCAAAACAACGGCACACGCGGAATTATCGAAATTCACACCTCACGCGCGGAAAATCATGCGCTGCACATCGCGTTACAAAATGAAATAAAACAATTGGTTGACGATACTTTAGCCGGGAGAAAATCATGAAAATCGCATTATTGGGCACCGGTTTGATGGGCTATCCGATGGCTGAGCAGTTGATTGCAACGGGTCACGATGTGATTGTCTGGAATCGCACCCGAGAAAAAGCGTTGCCGTTAAGCGATATCGGCGCGCAAGTTGCTGTTTCCGCGAAAGATGCAATCGAGGCTGCGGAAATAATTATCCTGATGTTCAGCGACGGAAAAGCTATTTCAGACACACTGTTTCCGGTTCTCAATGCCCCAAAATTTGGCGGAAAAACAGTATTGCAAATGGGCACTATTTCGCCGGATGAGAGCAAATTGATCTATTTGCAAGTTGTAAAATCGGGCGGAGAGTATCTGGAAGCACCGGTTTTGGGCAGCGTGCCGCAAGTGCGGGAACGCCGGTTGATCGTCATGGTGGGATCGACGCTGGCACAATTCCAACAGCACGAGCCAATCTTCAGAATATTTGGATCGGATATTTACTGGATTGGGGAAGTCGGACACGCGGCAACCTTAAAACTGGTGCTAAACCACCTGATTGCAGCAGAAACCGCCGCATTTTCCCTTAGCTTGGGTATGGTTCGCAGTGCGGGTGTGGATGTCGATATGTTCATGAGCGTGCTGCGGCGCAGCGCACTGTATGCGCCAACATTCGATAAAAAGCTCGATAATTATTTAACTCGTGATTTTGACAGCGCCAATTTTCCGGTTCAATGGCTGCTAAAAGATGTCGGGTTGGTGCTGCAGGAAGCCGCAAATATGAAACTTGACACTCGAGCAGTATCTGCAATTTATGAAATATTGAACGATAGCAATAAAAAGTCTGCGATAAAAGATTACTCGGCAATATACAACATCATTCATCCGGACACCAAATAGAGCGGATCGCATTCAATGGAAATTTGGCAAGTGTTTATGTTATTCGGCATTGGCGCCATTGCGGGCATGATAAACGTGATGGCGGCGGCGGCTCAACACTAACATTACCGGCGCTGATTTTTCTGGGGTTGGATGGCGCAACCGCCAACGGAACCAACCGTATTGCGATATTTATCCAAAATATTGCCGCGATACTTTCGTTCCGGGGCGAAAACGTGCACCAATTTCGCACCAGCTTCAAATTGGCGGTTTGGACATTGCCCGGCGCAATCATTGGCGCGATGGCAGCGGTTCGCATCAGCGATGAATGGTTCCAGAAAATTTTGGGCATTGTGCTCATTTTTGTGGTCATTTCGATGATGTTTTCACCCAGTGGAAAAAAAGGGGATTTTCTCAGCGAAGCGCAATTAAAAAAACGCACCTGGTTTGTTTATCCATCCTTATTTATGGTAGGATTTTACGGCGGTTTTATTCAGGTTGGCATCGGCTTTATTTTAATGGCAATTCTTTTCCACCTGATGCGGCTCGATTTGTTGCTGGTCAACATGCACAAGGTGTTTATCGTTTTGGTTTACACGCTCCCGGCACTCCTGATTTTTATCTGGAATGGGAATGTTGACTGGGCGTTGGGATTGAGCCTGGCAGCCGGAAATTCGTTTGGCGCCTGGTGGGCTGCCAAATTATCCGTTAAAAAGGGGATCGCTTTATTCGATATTTTTTATTTGTCGCCGTTTTATTTATGGCCGGCAAACTTCTGGAATTGTATTAGCCAGTATTGTCCACCTTTTTTTACTTGACAAAAACTCGGATTTTGTCGAATTTATATGATGTGAAGAAAAAAGCAGGAACTTGTTTGGCGTAAAATTGTAACAAACCTGCATTTGATGAATCAAAAGAATTAACAATAGATTTAATGATTTGATACAGGAGATTTTCAGATGGTTGGAACCGAATTAAATTTGAACATAACCGAAAAAGCCAAAAACAGATTGCCAAAATTATGATCGACGATGGCAAAGAGGGCTGGTATTTGCGGGTTGGCGTGAAATCCGGTGGTTGCTCAGGGATTGAATTATTACATGGAATTTAAAGAAGAAGTGCTCGCAAACGACAATATTTTTGACTATGGCGATTTCAAGCTGTGCATCGACGTATTCAGCGGGATGTATTTGAATGGCAGCGAACTGGATTATCGCGATGGGTTGAATGGCACCGGGTTTACATGGCACAACCCGAACGCCAGCAGAACCTGCGGCTGCGGCGAATCGTTTTCGGCATAACGGAGATAAAAAATGGCAGTTGCAAAAACCAGAACCATCGATATCCGCGATTTTTTTGACAACGGCATCATCCGCGAAAAAAGCTTCCGTGAGAAAATAGATGCCATCGATTGGAAAGAATTTCAGGATAACAAAGTTGTGATTACCGGATGCGATCATGCCGATCCCAACATGGGCGTACATGATGCTGGCAGCGCACCTTTCGCCATATGCCAAACGCATTTTTTGGGGTGAACCGTGCAGCGCCGTTCCGATTTTTGTTCGCGGAGAATAAATTTTTCACCAACGTTGAAATCAAGAAGCAGGTCATTTTCGGCCTGCTTTTTTTGTTTGAATACGGAAACAACTTGCGATCGATTTTCCCGGTTGCTTAATTTGATCGTCAAAATGAGATAAGTTCATGAAAACAAACGCTGTAATTGAAGAAAAATTAGCTAATTTGCCGACGCTGCCGGGCGTTTATTTGTATCGAAATGAAAACGATAAAATTTTGTATGTCGGCAAAGCCAAAAACCTGCGGAGCAGGGTTCGCAGCTATTTTCAGGATGGCGCCAATCTCGATCCGCGCAAACAGCGGATGGTTCGCCAAATTCGCGATCTCGATACTATTTTGGTCGACTCCGAAGTTGAGGCGCTGATTCTCGAAGCCAACCTCATCAAAGAACACAAACCGCGATATAATGTTACCCTAAAAGACGATAAATCATACCCTTACATCCGCATTACCAATGAGCCGTTTCCGCGTGTTTTTGTTACCCGACGTATCATTCGCGATGGCTCACGCTATTTGGGTCCATACACGGAAGTGCGGCAACTGCGTTACATCGTTAAATCGATGAACAAGATTTTTCCGGTGCGATCCTGCAAATTTTTCCTCGATGACGATGTCATCGCCAAAAAAAAGGTGAAAATTTGCCTCGATTATCACATCAAACGATGCCAGGGACCATGCGAAGGATTTGTCAGCTCCGAAGATTATACGGCGATGATTCGCCAGGTCGAGCAATTTTTGCGCGGAAAAACCCGCGATTTGCTCCGCGAATTGAATGAACGCATGCAATCCGAAGCTGAAAAAATGAATTTTGAGGAAGCAGCCCGCATCCGCGATCAAATAAAGATGATCGACGAATATCATTTTATTTCCCAAAAAGTGGTGCTACGCGATGAGGAAGATCGTGATGTAATTGCCCTGGCTATCGATGACGACGACGGCTGCGCGGTGGTTTTTCGCATTCGCGATGGCAAAGTTGTCGGGCGCCAACATTTTTATCTCGATAACGTTGCCGAGCAACCTACAGAAACCGTGCTGACAACATTTATCCAACAATATTATTTGAAAGTGGATCAATTTCCGCGACAAATATTGCTGCCGGAAAGTGTGGGGGAGGAGCAGTCGGTCATCGAAAACTGGCTCTCAGAACAATCCGGACATAAAATTGAATTGAGCGTTCCCCAGATTGGCGAAAAACGAAAATTGATCAGCCTTTGCCAAAAAAACGCAAAATTTTTGCTCGACGAGCTGATGCTTCAAAAAATGCAACAGAAGGATCACATTCCGCATAGCGTCCAGCAATTGCAGAAAAATCTGAATATGGAACATCCGCCGCGGCGGATCGACGGATTCGATATTTCCAACATTCACGGGAAAGATGCGGTTGCCTCGATGGTTTGTTTTATCGATGGAAGACCGCGCAAAAGCGAATACCGGATTTTCAAAATCCGCAGCAAAGATACGCCGGACGATTTCGCGATGATGCACGAAGCCGTTTTCCGGCGCTACAAACGGGTGCTCGCGGAAAACCTGGACATGCCCGACCTCATTTTAATCGACGGTGGAAAAGGGCAGCTAAGCAGCGCAGTTGCGGCGCTTAAAGAAGCTGGTGTTGATGTTGCCAAACAACCAATTATCGGGCTTGCCAAACGGTTGGAGGAAGTTTTTGTGCCGGAGCAATCCGATCCGTTGAACATTCCCAAAAGCTCCACCGGTCTGAAATTATTACAACAAACCCGCGACGAAGCCCACCGTTTTGCGATTACCCACTTCCGCAAACAGCACAAAAAATCACAGCTAAAATCGCCGTTGGACGATGTGCCCGGCATTGGTCCGGCGCGCAAAAATCATTTGTTAAAAACATTCGGATCACTGAAACGGCTTCGGGAAGCGGCGCCGGATGAATTGCAAAAACAGGGTAAACTGCCCGAAAATCTCGCCCGCGAATTGTGGGAATTTCTCCAAAAATCTGACTGAATTTGCCGGAGGTGCTGATGGGTTATCTCGTTTTTTCGGACGAATGGAACCGTGCTTTTGCGGATCAAATCAACCAAAATGAGGCGTATCGAAAAGCGGCTGCCGATTGGGAATGGCCGTTGGTGCTGATGCTGGAACCGGAAAATACTGGCGTTTGGCTCGATTTGTATCGCGGTAAATGCCGCTCAGCTCGCGCAATTTCCGCAGCGGATTGGGAAGTTGCCGATTACGCAATTTCCACGAATCTGGCGCAATGGCAACAAATACTATCCGGCGAACGCGATCCGATAATGGCGTTGATGCGCGGCAAGCTAAATCTGCGGCGCGGCAAATTGCTCAAACTGGCGCGATACGGTTCAGCTGCCAAACAACTGGTTGCATCTGCGGCGAAGATCCCAACTGTTTTTCCAGGTGAAGCAACGGGCAATTCGATCGAGATTTTATCACCAAAATCTGTTGCAAATCAGAATGTCAAAATTTATGTAACAACCAGCCCGGCCGGACTCGATCAGGATTCATTTCCGATGAAGCTCTATCACAAAGCCAAACGGCTTGGCATCTGGAATCCGCAAGACATTGATTTTTCTGAAGATATCATACAATGGCAATCCTTTAATCCCACAGAAAAAGAAGTGCTGCTGCACCTTTCCGCGCTGTTTCAGGCTGGCGAAGAATCCGTCACTCGTGATTTATTGCCGCTGATGATGGTGATTGCCAAAGAGGGGAGGATTGAAGAAGAAATGTTCCTCACCACTTTTTTGTGGGAAGAAGCCAAACACACTGAGTTTTTCCGGCGATTTTTGGACGAAGTTGCCCGGGACAACAGCGATTTAAGCCGTTTTCACACTCAAAATTATCGCAACATATTTTATGACGCGCTGCCAAACGCGATGGATGCATTATTGACCGACGCATCTCCGGGGGCGCAAATTCGGGCATCGGTTACCTACAATATGATTGTCGAGGGCACGCTGGCGGAAACGGGATATCATGCATACTTCCAAATGCTGTCAGATAACAATTTGTTGCCGGGGCTTCGCGAAGGCATCGGTTATTTGAAACGGGATGAATCGCGGCACATCGCTTACGGCATTTATTTGCTATCGCGATTGGTGAATGCGCAACCGGCACTGTGGCAAACGCTGGAACGCCAAATGGAACAATTGCTGGCGCCTGCGCTGGAAATAATCAATGAATTGTTTGCGGCATATCAGCCAATGCCATTTGGATTGAAACAGGATACCTTCATCGATTTTGCGATGAACCAGTTCAACCATCGTATGAACCGGATCGAAAAAGCACGCGATACTCGTATTGTTGATTTTAACTTTGACCAAACCGACTAAATTCTCTGGTAAAAGTTTTTGCTTTCGGGCAGAAATACAAAATCTTTCCTAACGCATCAACAGTGTGGTGCAGATTGCTTTTTCACGAAAAAACCGCACGAAACCACTAAAATCTCATTATTTTGTTCATATTTCCAGATTCCTGCCGAAGATAATTCACTAAAGCAATTTTACAGCTCATTTTTCAAGATAGATTCTGGATTTATCTTATATTTCAAGAACTAGTTAATCGTACAAACGAGGCATTCATGTTACCAAAAATTGATGTTAATCCCAATACACTATTTGCAGGGAATAAAGGTTTGCCACCACTCCCGGAAGTGGTCACAAAAATCCAGGAAATGATTCGTACGGACAATGTGGATCTCAAAAAAATTTCCGAGATGGTTACCAGCGATGTTTCATTGGTAACGCAAATTCTCAAAATTGTAAATTCAGCCTATTACGGATTAACCCGCGAGGTTACCAACCTGCGTTTTGCAATCGCATACCTCGGCATTAATGAAATTTACCGGATTGTGATGTCGCTTTCGGTCGTGTCATCCTTCAATGTAAAAGATAAAGGAGAGCTGAAAGAATTTTGGCGGCATTCATTTTACACCGCTCTCTGCACAAAAAAATTGGCAAAAGTTTACGCCCGACTGGAAGAAGTAGAGGATTTATGGTCCTGCTCGCTGTTACACGATGTTGGAAAACTGGTATATTTGCAATTTTACCCCAATCACTATATGGCAATCAAAAATTTATGTCGCGAAAAAGGCATTTTGTTTAGCGATGCTGAAAAAATGCTGGAAGCGCCATCCAGTTCATATTTGGGAACTGCTTTGGCAGATCATTGGAAACTGCCTGTTCAAATTCGCGAAGCGTGCGAATATCATACGCTCGGTGATCTGGAAAATCTTGACCCGAACCACCCGCGAACGGAATTCCGGCGAATAATTTGTTTGGGTAATTTGTTCAGTCAATTTTCCGAGGGCTTTATCGCTGATGAGCAAAAAGAAAAAATTATGCAAACGATCATCGATAAAACAGGCTGCAGCAATGAAGAATTTTTGGCACATGTTGCAGACACCCAAGCCTTGCAATTTGAAGTTGAGGAATTTGTTCGCCAGGTTTTGTAGGTTAAATACTACATTTGTTTGATTTTTAGCCGGCTGCAGGTTAACTGAAGCCGGTTTTTTATTTGAAATACCCCTCACAATATTTTCATTTGCTAAATTCCCTATAAATGCTTAATTTTTAAAACCTTTATGGGTATTCACTTTGAAACAGTTGCTGCAATTATTTGCAGCTCATTTTTTTTAATATATTCCACTTACATTTAATAATCAGGAGTTTCTTAATATGAGAAATGCCATTTTTTATGGCCTGCTTTTGTGTGTTTTTGTATCAGTAAATGCACAAGAATTATCATCCGGGATTTCGAAATCCGGGTTTGATTTGAGCGTAAAGCCGCAAGATAATTTTTATCAATACGTAAACGGAACCTGGCTGGAAACCACTGTAATCCCTGAAGATAAGTCCAATTACGGCTCATTTACAGTGTTGGCAGATGCCGCCGAGAAGAACCTCAAAGCAATCATCGATGCTGCCGCAAGCGACAACGCAGCAGCCGGCTCTGATGCGCAAAAAGTCGGCGATATGTATCGCAGTTTTATGGATACCACTTTGATAGAAAAATTAGGAATTAATCCCATCCGGGATGATTTGCGGCGAATCAGTTCAATCAACAATTATGACGATATTGCGATTTATATGGCGGAATCCAACCGAATGAGCGTGCAATCGCCATTTGTATTTTTTATCGATCAGGACCCCAAAAATTCAACTGAATATATTGGGTTTTTCCATCAGTCAGGATTGGGAATGCCCGATAAAAGCTATTATTTTGATGATAAATTTGCCGAAACCCGCGAAAAATATGTTGCCTATATTCAGCAATTGTTGAACTTAGCCAATGATGCATCTGCCAGTGAAAACGCGGCTAAAATTATGGTAATCGAAACCGAAATCGCCAAATATCACTGGACACGGGTTGAAAATCGAGATCGCGACAAAACCTACAATAAATTCGCATCGGCAAATCTTTCGGATGCCATGCCGAAATTCAACTGGAATGCGTATCTGCAAACTGCGGGGTTAACCAATGCCGAGGCGTTCATTGTGCGACAGCCGTCCTTTTTTGCGGGACTGGATTCCGTTTTGCTCGCTTTTCCGGTTTCGGATTGGCAATCATATTTTACATTTAAATTGATCGATGCTGCTGCACCGTTCCTGAGCAATGATTTTGTGAATGCCCGATTCGAGTTTCGCGGAAAAGTGCTTAGCGGCGTCACCCAAAATCGCCCTCGCTGGAAACGCGGTGTCGATGCAGTTGAAAGCACTTTGGGCGAAGTTCTCGGTCGTTTGTATGTTGAAAAACATTTTAAACCCGAAGCCAAAGCAAGAATGACTGAATTGGTGCACAATTTGAGCAAAGCTTTCGAAATTCGCATCAACAATCTGGAATGGATGAGTGCTGAAACCAAAAAACAGGCGCTCGAAAAGCTGAGTAAATTCAATTTTAAAATCGGATATCCGGATAAATGGAAAGATTACAGCGCATTGGAAATCAAACCGAACGAACTATTGCAAAACATGAAGCGTTCTGCCGCTGTTGAATACCAGCGCGAGGTGAGTAAACTCGGCAATCCGATCGACCGTTCCGAATGGTTTATGACACCCCAAACGGTGAATGCTTATTATAATCCGCCGATGAACGAAGTTGTTTTCCCGGCAGCGATTTTGCAACCACCGTTTTTTGATATGGCAGCGGATGACGCAGTGAATTATGGTGCAATCGGCGCAGTCATCGGACACGAATTCAGCCACGGATTTGACGATCAAGGTCGCAAATCTGACGGCAACGGGAACCTGCGTGACTGGTGGACTGAATCGGATGCAGAAAACTTTAACGCCCGCGCAAAGGTGATGATAGAGCAATACAACGGCTACAGCCCGATTGATTCGATGAATGTAAACGGAGAGCTGACACTTGGCGAAAACATCGCGGATTTGGCAGGGCTAACCGTTGCATACGAAGCCTATAACATTTCTTTAAATGGCAAACCGGCAGCGGAGATTGACGGTTTCACCGGACAGCAACGCTTTTTCCTCGGATGGGGGCAGATCTGGCGGCGAAAATATCGTGAAGCAGAACTGCGCCAGCGATTGCTGACAGACCCGCATTCACCCAGCGAATATCGCGTAAACGGTATTGTTTCTAATATGCCAACATTTTATGAAGCATTTGGCGTGCAGCCAGCTGATGCCATGTATCGCTCACAAGATGTCCGGGTTCAATTATGGTAACAGTGGAGGGAAGTTCTTTGAAACTCACCAATTCTCAAAAACGCTACCTGATTTTATTAAAAGCGGGTAACTTGCTAAGGGTTGATGACGACGCAAAAAATGTAAAAATTCGTGGGTACGACTTACGAATCCAATACAACACGATTCAAAAATTCAAGGAATTGGGGCTGATAACCGTTGATGCGCGTTTTAATCGCGCGGATCAACCTGCCATACGTTATTACACCATTTCCGATTTGGGAATCCGGATGCTGGAAGATTCATTCAAGTGACAAGACTACCAATGAAAAAACTTTATATTACACGACATGCCAAATCTGACTGGAGTGATCCGGGTCAGGATGATTTTGACCGTGTATTGAATAAACGTGGCAAAAATGATCTGCCAAAGATGGGCAAATATCTGCGGGAAGCAGGTGTTTGCCCAGACCTGATGTTGTCCAGTCCGGCGGCAAGGGCGGCAAAAACCGCAAAAAAGCTGGCTGTAGAAATTGGCTATCCGGCTGTAAATATTGTATTTAACCAATCACTGTATTTGGCACCGAAAACAACGCTATTGTCGGTTATCCAACAAATACCGGCAGAAACAAAAACGTTGATGATTGTCGGACATAATCCCGGACTGACGGAGTTGGCAAATTTGCTATCCGATGCCGACATCGAAAATATCCCCACTTGCGGCATTGCGACAATTCATTTTAATATTGATGACTGGGCGAGCGTTCACCGCAATAACGCACAGTTCATCGATTTCACATACCCCAAAAAACTGTTGTGAAGCGCTGTCTTTATTTAATCATTTCGATCGAGACATATGGAGGACGCCATGAGTTTTATTAATTTCCCGAATGTTTACAATATGTTGAAAACCACCGTCGATAAACATCTCGACGAACCGGCTTTTGCATGGTTTACAGCACCCGGTATTCAAACATCGATAACCTGGAAAGAGCACCATGACAACGTTAGCAGGGCTGCCAAAAGCCTGATGGCGCTCGGTGTAAATCACAATGACAAAGTGAATGTGCTCAGCTACACCTGCTATCCGTGGATGCTTGCCGATCATGCCACGATGGCCATCGGTGCGGTAACAGTTGGTATTTACCAATCGCTGTTGCCAAAGGATTGCAAATACATTATTAATCACTCCGACGCTGTGGTTATTTTTGTTGAAAACGATGAACAATTGGCAAAAATCAAGGATATCCGCGACGAGTTGCCGGCAATCAAAAAAGTGATCATGTTTTACGATACACCACCGACCGGCGATGACTGGATCATCAGCCTTGGCGAATTTATGAAGCTCGGCGACAGCATCAGCGATGCAGAATTGAACAAACGCATTAACGCCGTAAAACCGGAGGATATCGCCGGAATTGTTTACACATCCGGCACAACCGGTGTGCCGAAAGGCGCGATGCTAACCCACGATAATTTTTTATTTACTTGCCAATCCATCGAGCAAAGCCTCGATGTCCGCGATGGCGATGTGTGCTTCCTCTTCCTGCCGATGGCGCACGTATTTGCGCGAATTTGCGCGATGGCTTGCACATTTATCGGCGTTCAGGTAACAATGGCACGCGGCATGGATACGATTGTGGAAGACATCAAAGCGAGTCGGCCAAACTGGTTCCCCAGCGTTCCGCGAATTTATGAAAAAGTGTATTCCAAAGTGCTCAGCGGCGCGGAGGCAAAAGGCGGGGTTGCGCTCAAAATTTTCCGGTGGGCTGTTGGCGTGGGCAACGAGGTCAGCGCATTGAAACAACAAAACAAACCTGTTTCCGGATTGTTGGGATTTAAATATAATCTGGCACACAAACTGGTGTTTCATAAAATTATCGAAGCGCTGGGTGGCAATTTGCGCTGGTGCATCAGCGGTGCTGCGCCGCTGAACGCGGATATCGCTAAATTTTTCCACGCTGCCGGCATTCTCATTCTCGAAGGTATCGGGATGACCGAAAACACCTCGTTTTCACACGTGAACCGCAGCGATAACTATCGTTTTGGCTGGGTCGGATTGCCGGGTCCCGGTGTTGAACAAAAAATTGCCTCGGATGGTGAATTTATGACCCGCGGCCGCAACACCATGAAAGGCTATTACAAAATGCCCGAAGAAACCGCAGCAACAATCACCGACGATGGCTGGCTGTGCACAGGCGACCTCGGCGAAATCGATGATGCCGGATTTTTACGCATCACCGGACGGAAAAAGGATTTGATCATCACCGCAGGCGGGAAAAATGTCGCGCCGTCGCATATCGAAGGCGTCATCGCGACGAGCAAATATATTAACCAGGTTTGCGTGATTGGTGATCGCCGAAAATACCTGAGTGCGTTGGTTACGCTCGACCTGGATAATGTTCGAGAATATGCAAATTCCCACGGAATCCAATACGGCTCCGACAGTGATTTGTTGAAAAACGCAAAAATCGCGGAGCTTATCGATAGCGAAGTGCAGGAAAAAAATCGCGATTTTGCATCGTACGAGAGCATCAAAAAAGTGACGATCGTTCCGGAATTTACCGTTGAAAACGGATTTCTGACCCCGACATTGAAAGTCAAGAAAAATGTTGTGATCAACAACTACGAATCTGATATTGAAAAAATGTATTAAGCATTATCAGATTTTACGACAAACAAAAGGAGGTCAAAACGGTGCATGGTGGCGATCGCATAGCTTCTGTTTTAAAATCGCATGGAATTGAATACCTTTTTACCCTTTGCGGCGGGCATATCTCGCCGCTTTTGGTTGGTTGCAAAAAGTTAGGCATCCGCGTTATCGATGTCCGGCATGAGGCAACCGCCGTTTACGCCGCAGATGGCGTCGCAAGGCTAAAAGGGGTGCCCGGTGTTGCTGCAGTAACAGCCGGTCCGGGCGTGACGAATACGCTGACTGCCATCAAAAATGCAGAATTGGCACAATCACCGCTGGTTTTGTTTGGCGGCGCAACCGCAACCGCACTCAAAAACCGGGGAGCGTTGCAGGATATCGACCAAATGGCGTTGATGAAACCGCATGTCAAATGGGCAGTTTCCGTTAAACGCGTTAAAGACCTCATTCCAATTGTTGAAAATGCATTCCGGATTGCCAAAGAAGGCGTTCCCGGCCCTGTTTTTGTTGAAGTTCCGGTTGATTTATTATATGAAGAATCGCTGGTTCGGGAATGGTACGGTCTGAAAACCGGTGATTCCGGTTCCGGCAAAAGCCTTACCGGTAAAGCGATTCAACTGTATCTGGATCGTCATGTGAATAAATTGTTTGAGGGCGCGGAAGAATTTAGCGCTGATTTTAAATCTGCCGAAGCAGAAATTCCCGAACCGCTGGATGCCCGGATTCGCCACACTGTTGATCGGTTAAAAAGTGCCGAAAAACCGGTAATGCTCATCGGTAGCCAGGCGATGCTGGATCCCAAAAACATCGACAAACTGGTTACTGCCGTCAATAAGTTGAATATCCCGGTGTATCTTTCGGGGATGGCGCGCGGCTTGCTGGGTGGCAATCACCGGTTGCTGATGCGGCACAAACGCCGCAATGCCTTGCGGGAAGCAGATCTGGTTATTTTAGCCGGCGTTCCGATGGATTTCCGGCTGGATTACGGCAATCACATTCGCAAAAGCGCAACGCTTATTTCCGTCAACCGCAGCCGAAAAGATATGACCAAAAATCGCAAACCGGATCTCGGGATTCTCGGCGATGCGAGTTTGTTTCTGCGAAAAATGGCAGATGATATGCCGGAAAACCTGCAATGGAACAACTGGATTTTGCAACTCCGGGAGCGGGACAACCAACGAGAAACGGAAATTCAAAAAACGGCGATCCAAAAAACGGACGACATCAATCCGTTACAACTCTGTGCCGAAATAGAAAACCAGGCGGAGCCAAACCGCGTATTTGTGGCAGATGGCGGCGATTTTGTGGCAACGGCTTCGTATATCGTAAATCCGGCATCACCATTGCGCTGGCTGGATCCCGGCGTTTTCGGAACGCTCGGTGTCGGCGGCGGTTTTGCGATTGCCGCAAAACTGGTTTATCCCGATTCTGAAATCTGGCTACTTTATGGCGACGGATCAGCAGGTTACAGTATTGCAGAGTTTGATACATACGTTCGACACAATTTACCGATTATTGCAGTGGTAGGGAACGACGCCGGCTGGACACAAATTGCCCGCGAACAAATCGACATCCTGAAAGATGACGTTGGCACCGTTCTCCGGCAAACCGACTATCACAAAGTTGCTGCAGGATTTGGCGGAAAAGGCTTTTTGCTCAATGATCCCGAAAAAATTTCGGAGACAATTAAAAAAGCAAAAGCGGCTGCCAAATCAGGACATCCAGTGCTTATTAACGCCCACCTCGGAAAAACAGACTTCCGCAAAGGCTCCATTTCAATGTAAGGCGTCATTATGAACAGACTATTTAATCCATTGTTTTATCTCGTTTTAGTGTTATTTTTTTCAATCGGTCTCTTTGCTCAAACGGTCGATTTGACAGCAATCGATCGAGCAATTGAAAAAACACGCACCGACTGGCAAATTCCCGGTATTGCCGTCGCCATTGTCAAAGATGGCAAGCTGATTCACGCCAAAGGGTATGGCACGCGCACTATCGACAAAGATGAACCGGTCGATGAAAACACCCTTTTTGCGGTGGCATCCAATTCTAAAGCGTTCACGGTTTCGCTGTTGGGAATTTTAGTGGACGCCGGAAAATTGCGTTGGGACGATAAAGTTGTCGATCATCTGCCAAATTTTCAAATGTTCGATCCATACGTAACCCGCGAAATGACCGTGCGGGATTTGGTGACCCATCGCAGCGGGCTTCCGACTTTTGGCGGTGACCATATCTGGATTGGCAATTCGCTGTCATCGGATGAAATTCTGGCGCGGCTGCGCCATCTCGAACCCAACGGATTATTTCGTTCGTCATACCATTACCAAAATCTGATGTTCATGGTTGCCGGTATGGTTTATGAAAAAATATCCGGCGAAAAATGGGGCGAAGCTGTTGAAAAACATCTATTTAAGCCATTGGGGATGAATCGCAGCAACACCAGTATCCGGGCGTTGGCGAACGACAAAAATGTTGCGTCTCCCCATGAGCCACGCAACGGGAAAACCGTTCCGGTCGCATACGATTTGCTGGATAACGTTGCGCCCGCCGCAGCGGTAAACGCCAGCGTTGCAGATATGAGCAAATGGATGCTGCTGCATTTGAACAATGGCAAAGTTGGTGATTCACAGATCATTTCAGCAAAGGTTGTCCGTGAAATGCAGGCGATTTATAACCCGATCCCGATTTCTGAAGCTGCTGAAAATTTGTATGGCAGAAAATTTTCTGGAGCGGGAATGGGTTGGTTTATTTCCAATTATGGCGGCTACAAAACCGTTAGTCACGGCGGCGGTATGTCCGGGATGATCTCGTTGCAAACACTGATTCCCGAAGCTGATTTTGGCGTGATGGTCGTAACCAATTATGCACCGGATTCGCCAACTCGTGCAATTACAAACCTTATCCTCGATGCGTTTTTTCAGCCGGAAACAGCCGAAAAACGCAATTGGAGCGCGGAGTTGTTGGAGCAGGTGAACAAACAACATCAAAAATCAGAACTTGCTGAAAATGAATTGGCAGCGCAGCGCATAAAGAATACGAAACCCAGCTTGCCTTTGGATGAATACACCGGCACTTATTTTGATGCGTTTTCCGGTAATGCCGAAGTGCGATTGGAAAAGGGCAATCTGGTTTTCGATTACAATCCGCGACATCTCGGCGATTTGACCCATTGGCACGCGGATATTTTCCGGGTGGTTTGGCGCGATCCGATTTTCGATATGCCAGCCAAATCGTTTATCAGCTTTCGCATCAACGAAAAAGGCGAGGTTGTTTCGCTGGAAACCAGCTTTTATGACCCGATTACTTTTGAACGAAAACATGATTCCCAAAAATAATGAAAACTATTATTGTAGCATCGCATAACCCAGTTAAAATAAACGCGGTTACGCTGGCTTTTAAGCACGTTTTTCCAGACCAGGAATTCACCGTAAAAGGTGTTAGTGTGCCTTCGGGCGTTAGCGATCAACCGGTTACCAATGAGGAAACCCGGCGAGGTGCAGACAACCGGACAATAGCCGCGATGCAACTTCATCCGAATGCGGATTTTTGGGTTGGCGTCGAAGGCGGCATCGAAGAAGATGCGCAGGGTTTGGGCGCTTTCGCATGGGTGGTTATCCGGTCCAACGATCGCCATAGCCATAGCCGCAGCGGCACATTTTATCTGCCGCCAACAGTGGCGGAACTCATTCACACCGGTTTGGAACTCGGCGAAGCGGATGACATCGTTTTCGGAAAGAATAACAGCAAACAATCTGAAGGCGCTATTGGTATTCTCACAAAAAATCTGGTGAATCGCACTTCGCTTTACGAACATGCGATCATTCTCGCACTGGTTCAGTTTATAAACCCTGATTTGTATCCCGTAAAATAATCGGCAGCGATCATTTGAGCCGTTTTTGTGGTGTTGCTGTGTAATTTACCACAATTTTCATAGGCTCGTAAGTTGGGATCGTGGCTGAAATACAGCCGTTGAGCAGGTTTAGGGATCAGAAAACGGCGCCTATTTTTCATAATTAATAGCGCAGCACCCTTAAATTCAGAAAGGAAATTCGATATGAGTGAGAAGGGCTATGTCAACGTTGCCATTGAAAATGGTATTGGAACGGTTACCTTTTTTCATCCCAAAAAAAATTCATTGCCGGGAAATTTGTTGGCGGAATTGGCGCAGGCGCTGCTGTCGCTTGGCGGAAACGCTGCGGCAAAAGTGGTGGTGTTGCAGAGTGCCGGAAACGGTGCTTTTTGTGCTGGCGCATCTTTCGATGAATTGCTTTCTGTCGATTCGATTGAAAAAAGCAAAACATTTTTTATGGGCTTTGCCCGCCTGATTTTGGCGATGAAAAGAATCCCAAAGTTTGTTATTACGCGAGTTCAGGGCAAGGCAGTCGGTGGGGGAGTGGGTGTGATTTCTGCTTCTGATATTGCGATTGCTACCGATTCCGCAGCGATCAAATTGAGTGAATTTGCGCTCGGTTTCGGTCCGTTTGTGATTGGACCGGCGGTGGAACGGCGGATCGGAAAAGCGGCGTTTACTGCCAGCGCCATCGACACCGATTGGCGCGATGCGCAGTGGTGCCTGCAAAATGGCATGTTCAACTCCGTTACCGATTCGGTTGAATCACTCGATCGTGCCGTTCACGAATTGGCAGCACGCCTCGCCAAAGCCAACCCGGATGCAGCGGCGGAGCTAAAAGCCATCGCATGGGAAGGCACCGAACATTGGGATAAATTGTTGGAAGAACGTGCGGAAATCAGCGGGCGGTTGGTGCTTTCGGCATTTGCACAAAACGCTATTTCTGCATTCAAACAAAAATAATTGCTCACGATAAAATGAAAAAAAATAAAGCCTGCGGTGAATGGCATTCACCGATATCCGCAGAAATGTTGTCTGGCGGCAGCGTCCGTCTCGGCGATATTGCCATCGAAAATGAAACGGTTTATTGGATCGAAAGCTGCCCGACCGAACAGGGGCGAAACAGCATATTCCGGAAAAAGCCCGGCAAAACCCCGAAGAACTTGCTCGATGCACCGTTTAACGTCCGCTCGCGGGTGCATGAATACGGCGGCGGCGCGATGCTGATTACACCCGGCGGCATTTTTTTCTCGAATGATGGTGACCGGCAAATTTATTCGTTTCAGCCCGGAGATTCGCCGAAACAGTTGACAAACTCGCCGGAGTCCCGTTTCACCGATTTCTGTTTCGATGAACGCCGTAACCGTTTGTTCACGGTTCGGGAAGTACACGAGCCAAACGCGGCTGAGCCGCAAAATGTCATCTGTGCAATCGATTTGAACACTCAAAATGATATTACAGACCTCGTTTCCGGGGCAGATTTTTATTCGAATCCCATCATCTCTCCCGATGGCAACCGGCTGGCATTTTTGTGCTGGCATCACCCCAATTTACCGTGGGATGCCACAGAATTATGGCTTGCTAAAATCGCAGATGACGGCTCGATTCAATCTTCAGAAATGATCGCCGGCGGTGACAACGAGTCCATTTTTCAACCGCAATGGGCATCGGACGGAAAATTGTATTTTGTGTCGGACAAAAGTGGTTGGTGGAATATTTACTGTTGGGGTGCCGGAGAAGTTGAGCCGGTCATCGAAATGGCTGCAGAATTTGGGCTGCCGCAGTGGGTTTTTGGGATGTCCACTTTTGGCATTATCGATCACCAAACGCTGGCAAGCGCATTTTCAAAAGATGGCATCTGGCAATTCGGCATCATAGATTTGCCATCCAAATCATTGAATATTCTGGATTTACCTTTCACATATATAACTCAGGTTCGCGCATCACGAAATCAGGTTGTTTTTCAGGCTGGCTCGCCGCAGCAATCCGGTGCTATTGTTTCGGTGAATCTGGAATCGGGAAAACACAATATTTTGCGACAATCAACCGCAGTGGAAATCGATCCTGCGGTGATTTCCCAACCGGAAATTTTCCGGTTTTCATCTGACGATTATCCGGTTCAGGGATTTTTCTATCCGCCCAAAAACCCGGATTTCGCGCCATTGCCGGAGGAATTGCCGCCACTGATGATGATTTGCCACAGCGGTCCGACCGCAGCAACGGACAACAGTCTTTCGCTAAAAATCCAATATTGGACGTCGCGCGGATTTGCGGTTGCAGACATCAATTATCGCGGCAGCACGGGGTTTGGTCGGGCTTTTCGCGAATTATTGAATGCAAATTGGGGCATCGCAGATGTTGCAGATTGCGTAAACGCTGCAAATGCGTTGGTGGCAGATGGCAAAGTTGATCCGCAGCGAATGGTCATTTCCGGTGGCAGCGCCGGTGGGTTTACGGTTTTGGCGGCGCTAACTTTTCACGATGTTTTTGCCGCCGGATGCAGCCGATACGGGATCAGCGATTTGGCAGCGCTCACGCAACACACCCACAAATTTGAGGCACGCTATAACGACCGTTTGATTGCCCGATATCCGCAGGAAAAACAGGAGTATCGGGCGCGTTCGCCGCTGTATCATTCTGAAAAACTGGATAAACCGGTCATTTTTTTTCAAGGCAGCGATGACAAAGTTGTGTTGCCCGAACAATCTGAAAATATGGCGAACGCACTGCGGCAAAAAGGCATTCCGGTCGCTTACGTACTGCTCGATGGCGAAGGGCACGGTTTCCGTCAACCGGAAAACATTCGCAACGTTCTCGAATGGGAGTTGTATTTTTATTCGCGAATTTTTAACTTCCGCCCGGCTGATGAAATTTCGCCGATAAAAATAGACAACCTAAACAATTGAAAAGATGAAGTTTACATGAATATTTCCCCATATCAAAAAACGCAGTTGGACAACGGGATAACCGTAATTTCCGAACATATTCCGCATGTCCGCTCCGTTTCGATCGGCGTTTGGCTGCGAACCGGCACGCGATTCGAGGATAAATCCGTTAACGGCGTTGCGCATTTTTTGGAGCACATGATGTTCAAAGCAACCCGGAAACGCACAGCACGGGAAATTGTTCGGCGCATCGAATCGCTCGGCGGCAACCTGAATGCGTTCACCGCAAAAGAGCAGACCTGCTATCATATCGAAATTCTGGACGAACATTTGTCCAAAGCGATCGATGTATTGGCGGATGTGCTCTGCCGGGAAGATTTTCCGGAAAAGGAATTCGAGAAAGAACGTCAGGTGATTCTCGACGAAATCCAATCCGCTGAGGATACACCCGACGAGGTTGTGCTGGAATATTTTGCCACTAAAATGTTCCCGGATCATGCGTTGGGCAACCCGATTTTAGGCGTGGAAGACACCATAAATGCGATGACAATGGACGAAATGATGACATTTTATCGCAACACATACACCGCCGACCGGACAGTAATCGCCGTTGCCGGACATTTGCAGCACAACAAATTAGTGGCGCAGGTTCAGCAAAAATTTAATTTTCCCCAAAACATTTCCAATCCGGTGAAATTATCCCGTCCGAAATCGTTCGGCGCCGGGTTTCACCAATTGGAGCGACCGGTTTTTCAATCGCATTTGTGCATCGGTGTGCCGGGGATAGCCTACGACGATCCGGCGAAATGGGATTTGCTGATCATGAACACCATTTTGGGCGATGGCATGGGCTCGCGGTTGTTCCAGAATATTCGCGAGCGATACGGCATCGCATACGCCATTTTTTCGTTTGCAGAATTGTATCACGACTGCGGGGTTTTTGGCGTTTATCTGGGAACGGATCAACGCAATATTCCCAAAGCACAAAAAATGCTCGTGAACGAGCTGGACAAAATTTCGTCTAAACCCGTTTCACAACGGGAGTTACGTGATGCAAAATCTTACACAAAAGGCAATATCATGCTCCGGTTGGAAAACACAAGCTCGCGAATGAACCGGCTCGCAATGCTGGAAATTTACAATGGAAAATTTCAACCGATCGATCATGTGATCACCCAAATTGAGCAGGTTTCCCGCGAATCAATTATGGCGACAGCTTCCCGCTTGCTCTCACCGGAACGGCGGCTCACCGTGATTCTATCACCCAACAAATAAATTTGAATTTGCATGGCGATGTCGTAAATTGTTCGCTTGAAAAAAATGAGGAGATAGCGGAGGGCTGATTGGGATTGCACTTCTGCTAAATCAAAGCTATGATTTTTGGAATTCCCGTCGAAATTCGCAACCACGAAAATCGTGTGGGTGCAACGCCCGCGCTGGTGGATGCGTTGGTGAAACGCGAACATACCGTTTTTGTTGAACGGGGTGCCGGTGCAAAAAGTATGTTTGATGACATTGATTTTGAAAATGCCGGTGCGACAATCGTTCCTTCACCGGAAAAATTGTATGGGCAATCGGAATATATTCTTAAAATCCGTGCGCCAAAACCGGTCGAATACGAGCTGATTGAACCGCATCATACCTTGTTTGCATTTTTCCAATTTTTTAACTATCCGGAGATGGTCCGGGCATTGCTCGGTCGTGGCGCAAACTGTTACGGTTTTGAGCTTTATCGCGTCGGGCATTTCAGCCGCCCGATTTTGGATGCAGATCGTGCCATTGCCGGACAGTTGGCTATTCAGCAGGGCGCCTATTATTTACAACGCCATCATGGCGGCAGAGGCGCTTTTATTGGGCGATCACAGGGTACTGCGTCGGCTTCTGTTATGGTATTTGGCGCCAGCGCTGCCGGTCTTGCAGCAGCGCAAATGGCAGCCGATAGCGGTGCAAAAGTTACCCTGGTTGAGGTTGATGAATCGCTGTTGCAAATTGCAAAGCATAATTTGCCGGATCGTGTGCGGCTATGTTTGTTCAGCAATGAGATGTTGAGAATGGAATTTCCCAAAACAGATCTGGTTGTGTTTGCCTATCAGCGGGTTGAAATGGCAAAACCGCCAAAGCTGGAAGAAAAAAGTGTGGGCTTTTTGCCACGCGGCGCAGTGATTATCGACCTGGATATCGAATACGATGGCGGTGCGCTGGTTACCAGCCGTCCGACCAAAATAGATAACCCGACGTTTGTGCAAAACGAAGTCATCCATTTTTGCGTGCCAAATCTCGCCGGAACCGTTCCGCAAGCCAGCTCGATCGCACATAGCGAAGCGCTAAAACCCCTTATTTTTAAGGTTGCGGAAAACGGGCTGCTATCGACACTTAAAAATGAACCGTCATTTCGCAGCGGTCTCGTCATTTACGAAGGACAGATCGCCAATGCCCAATTGGCGGAAAACCTATCCACACCATTTTTTGATGTAGCCGAAGCCAGTGAATAATGTGCGGAGCGAAGCCGAAATCCGGCATATTTTATCGACAATTCCCATTTTGATGTATCACAAAGTGGATCATCACCGGGAAGTTGGTATCAACGCGCTGCCGCCCGAACGATTTCTCGGGCACCTGAGCTGGCTGTCGGAAAACGGCTACCAATCCACTACCTTCCTCGATATTTTACACCGGAAACCGCTCCCGGAGAAACCGGTCATCATCAGTTTTGACGATGGTTATCTTTCCGTTTTTGAAAACGCTTTTCCGGCGATGCAAACCATTGGTTTTACGGGTGTTATCTTTGTTATCAGCGGATTTGCGGGCAAGCTGAACGAATGGGATGTTTCGCTGAATCGGCAGCGATTTCGCCATCTTTCCCCAAATCACATCCGCGAACTTGCCGCTGCAGGTTGGGAGATCGGCGCGCATTCGGTAACGCATCGCGCGTTGCCGCTGCTGAGCGAAACGCAGGTTCGCCGGGAAATGCAGGAATCCCGCGAAAAAATTGCAGAATGGGCAAAACAACCGGTAATCAGTTTTGCCTATCCTTTCGGGATAAAAACCGCACGCGAACGGCAACTGGCAAAAGAATGCGGGTTTCAATTTGGCTGCAAAGGTGTTCGCGGATCGCAATCGATCGATGTATTGAATTTGCCGCGAATTCCGGTTTATCAATTCGAAACTGCCAAACACCTGGTTCAAAAAATGAAACATCCACTGCCGGCGGCTGAACGCATCAAACTGTCGTTACTCGGATTACCGGCTTACCTCGTGCCGATCTACCAATTTTTGTTCAAACAGGAATTATCGCTTGACCGGCTCTAACCCTCAGCATATATTTACTTTAGATGTTCAATAATTACGCCAGACCACGCAAAGCCGGGAGTTAGCAATGGTAGAAACATCGAGCCAATCAGGTGGCATTCAAAAGCCGAAAAAAAAACTCTATTACTCCCTGAAACAGACAGCTGTAATGCTGGAAATGACGCCCGACGATATCAAACGTTGGGAAACCCATTTTCCCGAAATAAAACCGGTGCGAAACCGCGCTGATAATCGCTATTACACGGAAAAAGATGTGTTTTTGCTGCTGTTTATCAAGGATTTACTCAATGAGCAAAAGCTGTCATTTGAAGATGCCAGAATTGCAATTGACAAATACCGGGAAGAACTCGTCGAAAAAGAAAATTTGCGGTTAAAACAGACGCTAGCGGAAATCCGGATGGAAATAGACGAGATGTTAACCGTGCTCAACGAGCCGCTTTAGTTGTTATTTAAGGCTTGATTTACATGATCTCAGATGATATATTTTGGCGCTTTAGATCGGAGCGTGGCGCAGCCTGGATAGCGCACTACCTTGGGGTGGTAGGGGTCGCTGGTTCAAATCCAGTCGCTCCGACAGATGAGGGGAATCGTAAAAGATTCCCCTTTCTTTTTATCAACCGAACCAAAGACACAAAAATCACGAGCGAAAATGGCCGAATACGGCGTGGTTATCCCGGTTTACAACGCAGACGGATATTTACCGGAGCTTTTGGGGCGCATCTCATCGTTGAATGTTTCCAATTTGGAAGTTTTGATTGTTGATGACGGATCAGTAAAACCGGTCGAAATTGCCAAATATGGCAGCTTGGCAATCCACATTGTCCGGCACGCCGAAAATGCCGGAAAAGGTGCTGCGCTGAAATCCGGATTTGCATATTTTCTGAAAAACCAGACCATTCGTGCCGTAATTACCATTGATGCAGATTTACAACATACGCCGGAATTGATTCCGGAATTTATCCGGTTATTTGAACAGGGTGGGGGAGATCTGGTTATCGGCACCCGGAAACGAGATCCGAAAACGATGCCATTGCATCGGATAGCGTCGAATGCAATTACGACTGGCATGATCAGCCGGATGATCGGTCAGCCCGCGTTCGACAGCCAGTGCGGTTTCCGGCTGTATTCGCGGGAAGTGTTGAGCAGCATCCAGCCGAAAGAGCAACGGTTTCACCTCGAAAGCGAGTATTTGATTCGCAGTGGTTGGGCCGGATTTCGCATCGCCAGCGTCCCCATTCCCACTATTTACAACGGCGCACCGAGCGCCATTCGCAACTTGCCCGATACACTCAATTTTATATCGCTGATTTGCCGGTTATCAATCGAAAGGATGCGCAGCCATGTATGATCGCCACAGGGAAATGATGGTGCAAAAATACGTTATCGACGCGGGAATTACCGATGCGCGGGTGATTGCCGCCATGCGAAAAATTCCCCGCCATTTGTTTGTGGAGACGGCCATCCGGCATCAGGCATACATGGACAAATCGTTGCCGATCGGGTTCGGGCAAACCATTTCCCATCCCACAACTGTTGCCAGCATGACGCAATTGCTGGCGTTGAACGGCTCGGAAAAAATTCTAGAAATTGGGACAGGCAGTGGTTACCAGGCTGCTGTTTTGGCTGAAGTTGGCGTAAAAGTGTATACCATCGAACGAATTGCGGAACTGGCACGACGGGCGCAGCAAATGTTCGATCAACTGGGCTATTACACCATCGGTATTCGCATCGGCGATGGCTCGGTGGGCTGGAGCAATCATGCGCCATACGACCGGATTATTGTAACCGCGGCCTCTCCGGAGGTGCCGCAAACGCTCGCCAAACAGCTCGGCGAAAATGGCAAATTGATCGTCCCCGTTGGCGATAAAGTTCAGCAAAAGCTGATGATCGTCACACGGCAGGGCAATAATTTTGATATCATTGAGGCGGATTCGCGCAGTTTTGTCCCGCTGATCGGCAAACGCGGTTGGGCGGATTAATTTCGAGAACACAATGAGAAATATTAATACAAAGGAAGCCGGTAAATGAAATGGATTCGTGATTTATATGACTGGGTGTTACACTGGGCGCAAACGCCGTATGGACCGATTGCACTATTTGTGCTTTCCTTTGCTGAAGCTTCTTTTTTTCCCATCCCGCCGGATCCGTTGTTGATTGCGTTGGCGTTGGGTGCCAGACAAAAGGCATTCAAATTTGCATTCATTTGCACCATTGCTTCCGTAACCGGTGCATTACTGGGATATGGCATCGGGCATTATGCCTGGTGGGGATTAAATGGGGAGTTTTCGGCGCTGGCAAACTTCTTTTTGAACAACATTCCCGGATTTACCGTCGCCAACTTTGAGAGAGTGCAGCATCTTTATCAAAACTGGGATTTCTGGATTGTTTTTACTGCCGGATTTACCCCGTTACCGTATAAAGTTTTCACGATCAGCGGCGGCGCTTTTGCCATCAATTTGCCGATGTTTGTGGTTGCATCAATCATCAGCCGCGCGGGACGCTTTTTTCTGGTTACCTTTTTGATCTGGAAATTCGGTTCGCAAATTCAGGGTTTCATCGACAAATATTTTAATCTGCTCGCGATTGGATTCACCGTTTTGCTGGTGGGCAGTTTTGTGTTGATCAAATATCTGCTGTAACAACGATCGATACTCGAAATCAGTCCGTCTGTTTCAATTCGGCAGTTGCGTATGCCTGCCGAATCAACTGAACATCGCGCCGGGCGATGTCGAATGTCAGTTTCGGCGCGGTTCCGGTGCGCAGCGCTGCCGTAAAATCTGTGAACATGCCGGTGAAACCGGAAATATCCGCAAAACCGGGAAACACCAACCGTTTTTTTCGTCCCCGAACCACCATAAAAATACCGTTACTTTCGAAGGTGAGCGAGCCTTCCCGCCCGAAAATCCGGGAAATCCGCAAACCTTTGAACAATGTCGGCACTTCCCAGGAATAAAACAGATTACCGACTGCGCCATTTTCGTAATTGAAAATCACCTGCATGCTGCGCTCTAAACCGCCGTTCGGGTGCGGCTGAATGCCCCGGACAGTTGTCACGCCAATGCCGATATTCGCCAAAAAATTGACCCAGTGAATGCCGCCCTCAAACAGCGCACCGCCACCGGACATCGCCGCGTCTTCCCGCCAATCGGCATTGTGCTGCTGTTTCATCGCGTTGATGTTGATAAATAACATATCGCCGAGCAACTCCTGTTGAACCACATCCATCACCGCTGAGCGCAGCGGTTTATAAAAATAATTTTCCGCGACGATCACCTGACAATCGTGTTTTTGCCGCGCAGTTGCGACCGCATCGAAATCCGCCAGCGTAAAAAACGGCGGCTTTTCGACAATCACATGCTTTCCGGCATCCAGCGCTTTCAGCGCCAAGTCCAGATGCGACGACGGCGGCGTAGCGATAAACACGGCATCCACTTCCGGCGAGCTGATCGCCGATTCGTAAGTGCCAAAAAAGCCGTCACCGCGCAGCTCCGAATTGTAGGTATTTGCCTTTTCCAGCGAACGGCTGGCGAAGTATCGCAGAACCGGCAGCTTTGCTTTTTCGATAGTCCGGCTGTGTTTTCGGGTGATCTTGCCGCAGCCCAAAAATGCCAGCCGGAGCGGTTTATCTACACCTGTCGGGCGAAATGTGTTCATCGTCGTCTCAGTCAAATGGTGTTTTGATTTACAATTTTAGCACCGTTTCACCAACCCGCAGCGCGTTTGCGGAAATGGTCAAACTGGGATTTACCGCGGCGGCGGTCGGCATAAAACTGGCGTCCATTACAATCAGGTTATCAATACCGCGAAACCGGCAATCGCGATCGAGCGGCGCTGTTTTGGGATTTTCACCGAAGCGAACCGTTCCGCAGGCGTGCGAAAACGTGCGGATCTGGTGAATATAATGTGCCCAGGCACCGGTGCCGCGCATAATTTTTTTGGACAAATCGGTCATCACTTTCAGCGCAGCCAGATCGCGTTTGCTGTATTTGTGGAAAATTTGCGCCTCAGGGATACCGTACGCATTTTTCCGCACAGCATCGAGTTTTATGCGGTTGATAAACTGCGGCTGATCTTCCACCATCGCCAGCAATCCGGTGAGTAGCTTCACCGCCGGGGCGATTATCGAGCCGAACGGCTTCATCACCACTTCTTTCACCAATCCGGGTGGCGGCGTGGGCATTTGTTGCAGGCTGCCAAGTTTTCCTGCGGGATATTTGATTTCCGGATGCCCGAAATAATAATCGAGAATTGCCAATTGTTTGTGAAAACGCGTTTCTTTATCCGGTTTGCCCGGAAAAATGCCAAAAGTGATCGCGTTTGCATGGCGCATCAAAAATCGCCCGATCATTTCGCCGGCCGGATTGTGTTGCGCCAATCCCGATGCCAGCAAAAGTTGCGGCGAACTCATCGCTCCAGCGGACAAAACTACCGTGTCTGCAGTAATTTCGTGCAGCTTTTTGGTCATTTTATCGATAGCGTGAACGGCGGTTATCCGTCCGTTATTGTGCACCAACCGGGTGACGATGGTATTGGGCAGCAGCGTCATCCCTTTGCGAACCAGTTTGGGAATCAGCACCGTCGCCAAATCATTTTTAGCGGAAATCGCGCAGGCGAACGTATCGCAGGTGGTGCAGGCCGCGCATTTATGGCGTCCGTTTTGTCTGTAATTGATCGCCAGCGGCAGCGGAAACGGGGACAGCCCCAACGACTCGGCAGACGATTTAACTTTTTCGCTGATGTTGCTCAACCGGTCAGGATTTTGGGGAAATGGCGCGCTGCGGGGCGGGGCGCTCGGGTCGGCAGAATCGTCACCTGCGACATCGAGCATTTGTTCCGCACGGGAATAATATGGCTCGAGATCGGCGTAAGTGATCGGCCACTCAGCGCCGGAATCGCCGACAATTTCCGGCGGCGGCTCAAAATCTTTTTCCCGGAAACGGAACGAAACGCCGCCATAAAACACCGACGGTCCACCGACACAGGCGTAATTGCCCATGATATCTTTATTGCCGCCTTCACGCACGCGCATCGGCGTATCGAACGAATAATGGGGCGTGAGATCAACGGACGCATTCATCGCCCAATTGTGGGCGCCGCGTTTCACCCAATCGCCGCGCTCCAGCATGAGCACATTTTGCCCGGCATTAACCAGCACGCTGGCGAGCATCGAGCCGCCAAAGCCGCTGCCAATAATAATTGCGTCAAAATGACGGATATGTGAACCGGAATTATTCCGCATGGAGTTATTCTTTTGAATCACCCTTACGGAGTGATTTTTTCTGGTATTTTTAGAGAGCGGGTTTTGGTGCCATCGGTTTCGGCGATCAATTGTCCGCAGGCGGCGGCGATATCCGTGCCGCGATTTTTGCGAACGGTAACCGCAAATGGCGCCGTTTCGAGTATTTGCAGAAATTCGGTGATTCGAGATTGTCCCGGCAGATGAAAACCGATGCCGGTATCGTTATAGGGAATCAAATTAAGTTTGCAGCGCAGCGGGGAAAGCAATTCCACCAGTTCCCGGGCAACTTCCGGCGTATCGTTGACGCCTTCCAGCAACACATATTCAAAGGTGATGCGTTTGCGGGTTTGCTGACGTGTGTAATAATAAGCGCTGTCCATCAGCTTTTTGAGCGAAAACTTATCCGCGACGGGCATAATGCTGCTGCGCAATTCCTGTGTCGGTGCATGCAGCGAAATCGCCAGTTTGAAGGGCTGTTTTTCATCGGTAAACTGGATGATGCGCGGGACAATGCCCACTGTCGAAATGGTGATTTTTTGGGCGGAGATGGCCAATCCCTCAAAATCGGACATGATTTTGCTGGCGGCGATCACCCGGTTGTAATTCAGGAACGGCTCGCCCATCCCCATAAAAACGACGTTGGTGATTTTCACGCCGGTATCCCGCTGGACGCGGATAATTTGCTCCACAATTTGCCCGGATGTGAGATTCGCCAGAAAACCCATCTGCGCGGTCGCGCAAAATTCGCAGCCCAGCGCGCAGCCCACCTGTGAGGAAATACAAATGGTTTTGCGCTTTTCCTCCGGAATAAACACGCTCTCGATGGCTTTGCCGTCGGGCAATTCCCAGAGGTATTTGCGGGTGCCGTCCACCGAATCCTGGCGCAACTTCAGGCGCAATTCGCCGATGCTGAAATGCTTATCCAGCAATTCGCGAAACGCTTTGGGCAAATTGGTCATCTCATCAAAAGATTGCACCTGATGATGATGCACCCATTTATACACCTGCGCCGCCCGGTATGCCGGTTGTTTGTATGGCACAAATGCCGCCTGCATTTCTGCAATACTCAATCCGGTGAGCGATGATTTATGTTCTGTTGAAATATTAATTGCCATTTACACTGCTGTTTTTATGATACCGCGGTAATTTACAAAAAACCCCCGTGATTAAAACAGCAATTATTTTTTGACCCTTTCTGACTGAAAATGACCTTTTTGGGGAATGGTAACATTGCGAATCATACCTTAAATTTATACTGCAAACGGTCATAAACTTAAGATTCTGCAAAGTGAGAATGAGATTCCTGCATCCGCAGGAATGACACCGGAAAGGAGATCTGTCACTCCTGCGAAGGCAGGAGTCTCCTGCTGGAAAAGTTAAGATTTTACCCGTTCAAAGTATAAATTGGTGGAAAGCGAACCTTATTTTCGTCATCCCGTAATATCAGCCAACATTAAAACAGGGCGTTTGATGAATGAACCGTTAGCGATAGAACTTACTTTTGGGGTTGTCATTTTTGGATTCGGCGCGTTGCAGGGATTCTTTTTTTCCGGCATCCTCTTTTTCCAGCAAAAAGGCAACCGCCCTGCAAATCGTTGGCTGGCGGTTATTCTGGCGGTTGTGGGCGCATTTTTGTTTACAAAAGTGGCGATGATGTCCGGTTTTTATATGCGGATACCGCATATCATCGGTGCCGGGGCACCGTTCTGGTATCTGTTTGGTCCGATGATTTACGCGTACACAGCTTTTCTGGTCAACGAAAATCACCGGTTTTCGGCAACCGATTTGCTCCATTTGCTCCCGGCGGTTTATTGCCTTTATCAGATGTTCCCATTTTACCAACTTTCCGGCGCCGAGAAAATTGCCGCCGTTCAAACCCCGCCAACCGGTCCGCCGGAATATCACCTGATCTATCTGGTTGTGGGGCTGTTATTGTTAGGATATCATTTTGCCGCGATCCGCAAAATCAATCGTGCGGAAAAAAGCATCACGGATAACAGCACTTCTCACCAAAAAGAAAATCTCCGCTGGGTGAAACGCCAGTTGATCGCATTTACGATTTACATCGTTTTTGATACGCTTGCCGGATATTTGCTGACTGTTTTTGAAATCCCGCTGAATATACTCGAATTAACCACAACCTTTATTATGGCGATATTTGTGCAAATTGTTGCGGTTACCGCCAGCCGCAATCCCGAAAAACTGTTTCCGCCGATTGTTTCCGATCCGCAAACAAACGGCAGCCATCCGGCAGTACCGGAACCGGATGCGCAAAAAGAGAAATACCAAAATTCCGCGCTGTCGAAAGATATTGCCCAAAACTATCTGGATGCGCTCATCCATTTGATGGAAACCAAACGCCCCTATCTCAACAGCGAATTGAAATTGACCGATCTCGCGGCAATGTTGGGGATATCGCCGCACAATTTGTCGCAAATCCTGAATCAGGAGCTCAAACAACCGTTTTATGAATTTGTGAACCAGTACCGGATAAACGCTGCCAAAGCCATGATGCTCAACCCCGAATATCAACAGTTTACCATCCTCGCCATTGCTTACGATGCCGGATTTAACACCAAAAGCTCGTTCAACCGGGCATTTAAGGAATGCACCGGCATGACGCCATCCGCCTACCAAAAAGCACACGCTATTTCATCCAGCCACATCCGTTAGGGTTGTAGCTTTCCATTGGGAAGAACGACCGGGACGATTTTTATCCGCATATTTGCCCGCCAATCAACGGTGATTGGCAGTGAAAATTAATTTCAAAAAATCAACCCGAAAGGATACGATGCAGATGAAAACAATAGCAATGGTTTTGCTGGCAATTCTGATCACCATCACCGGATATGCCCAAACGGTAAGCACGTTTGTCGGTCCGGGAATTAATATTGACGACGACATGATTATGGATGCTGCGGGAAATATTTACGGCTCGCGCTATACCGGATCGCGGGTGTATAAAGTAACGCCCGATGGCGTTGTGAGCGTATATGCCCAGGGCATTGTTTCGCCAAACGGACTGGCGATAGACAGCAACGGGATATTGTATGTTGCGGATAACCAGGGAAACAAAATTTACAAAATCACTTCGGACAGCACCAAAACGCAGTATGGGCCGAACCTGTCATCACCGAGCGGGCTGCTGTTTGAACCCGACAGCGATACGCTGATCGTCACCCAATGGACCCAAAACCGGATCAGCAAATTAGCGCCCGACGGCACGCTGACCGTTTACAAAAGCGGCAACGGTTTGAACGGGCCGGTTGGCATGGCGATGGATGAAAACGGCAATTTTTATGTTGCCAATTATAACGACGGCAAGGTGTTTCATGTGACCGACGACAGCCTGATTCAATTGGCGGTCGTGCCGGGGACAAACTTCGGCGCGGTCGGGTTTCTGGAATATGCCGCCGGAAATTTATACGCCACCGGTATTGCCGTTCACCGGATTTACAAGATTTCGCTGAGCGGGGAAATGACCGTTTTTGCCGGAACCGGTGTGGCGGGTTTAGTGAACGGACCGGCGATTCCGCACGGTTCAGCAATCCCAACGGCATTTTGGCAAGCCCGGATCATGACAAATTATACATCTCCGATTTCGGCACCAAATCGATCCGGTTGATCGACAATATTGTATCGGGCGTATCCGGCGCAACCGGACAACTGCCGGAGAATTTCCGGCTGGAGCAAAATTATCCCAATCCCTTTAACCCGGGCACGACCATTGCCTACGAGATACCCGAACGCGCTGCGGTTTCCCTGAAAATTTACAATGTGATGGGGGAGGAGGTGGCAACGCTGGTCGATGGCGTGCAGCAACCGGGACGCCATACCGTTAACTGGAACGCCGGTGACCTGGCGAGCGGGATATTCTTTTACCGCATCCGCTCCGGTGAATTTGTTCAGACCAAAAAACTCACGCTGATGCGCTAGCTTGCTGTTTCCCGGGTTAGTTCCAGGAGGTTTGCGTTACAATGGCGACAACCATAATGAGTGCATAACCTAATCCGGGAAGCGCCAAAATCATCAGCACAATATTGGCTAACACCAGTTGATCTATCGACTTCAGCCAAAAACCGCCGCCAACAATCAGGGCGACACCCAGCAACGCAAACATCCAGGATTTGATATTGAATGCGGATACAGTGCCGTCCGCGATACCCCAAATGAAGAAAAAGAGCAGGATAGCAGCAATAACCACATCAACGCCAAAAACATCCAGAAGAGCTTTAACTTCATTGTTCATTTCCTTTTCTGTCACAGTTTTCAGGGAATTTCAGCATGAAATTACCGAAATTACCGCATCGCGCGTTAATGTGCAATGGTGCTTTTGGGGAATATGACCAGTGATTTCGACAGGCTCAATACCTCTGAGCCCTGAGCGGAGCCGAAGGGCGGACACGCTAGGACCGGTGATTTCGGCGGGGCTCAATCACCTGGGGATGCATGCATGCGAGCCCTGAGCCCGCAGGCTGCGGGAAAGGGCGGAGTTCGAATCCGGCTTCTGCTCCGCAAGTTTATCCAAACACAAAGCTTGTCGAAGGGCTCTGCCTACGTGTGGAAAGCACACACCGGTGGTTGAGTCGAAGCCGAAACCACCATTGATTTCGGCTGAGTTTATCCTGGCCAGTCGAAGGGCTCAATCACCTGACAGTGCATCCCCAAAAACAGAAAAACCCCGATGAACGGGGTTTTTCTGTGCTAAAATGATTCACTCATTTATTTGGGAATGCCCAGCTTCCAGCAGCAGTTGGGGTTTATCCGCCAGCGCGACGCGGGCCAGCTTGCGGTAATCACTGTAGCTGTTTTCCAATCCTTCCCAGCTCTCGTTCCGGGAAACCGTGCTCAGGTGCGAATCCCTCTGCGGCTCAGCAACACCTGAAAGGCGGCTTCGGATGCTTCTACCAATTGTTTACCGGCTTCAAGTTTTTCCACGGTCAGGGCGTTGTTGGCAAGAATTGCCTGCATGGTAACGTCGTTAAGGGCGGTGGTATAAAACTGTTTGGCTTGTTCCACCCATAGCGAAAATTGTCGCTCCCGGCGACCATCCACACCCAGTTTCTGAAAGGTTGCCCGGTCATCCTTTGCGGCAATGCGGGCGGTTTTAACATGACGCATATAGGTTTTTTTCGTTTCCTTCAGCTTGGCATCAAAGGCATCCTGCGCGGCAAACAATTCGCCATATTTAACTTTTTGCTGCTGGTTCAGCGCCCGGGTATTGCTGAGGATTAACTGAACATCGGTTAGTTTTTGCGGGTGATGCCCACTTCTTCAAAATGCGCCTTGATGGTATCGTCAACCGCGTTTTGCAATAACGTTTCGACCTTGACGAACAATCTCTCCAATTCCTTGTTTGTTCTTCCCATTGGTGATTCCTTTCGAATGGTTTAAGTATCCTGTTTGCTGAATATACATCGGCGTGCCTGTTCAGGACTTTAAGAAAAATATCGATAAAATGCCGGATAGCACCGGTCGGTGAAAAATTTCGCGGAACCCACTGTTTCAGCTACTAATTCGGGTTGCTGTTAAGAACCCCTTGCTTATTGCAGGACACAAAGCACATTATCCCGTTACTTCGCAAAAAAACGGTCTGAATAGTTGCATGTTAATCGGGAATAATTTATTTTCTATAGTTCCAACCAGAGATCTATTTGCGTGCAATTAAAAAAAAAACATGTTTGGTTTATTCTGTCGCTTTACATCAACGGAGTTATAGAAATGGCTGACGAACACAAAAATCGATATAAGCTACTAAGCGATGAACCCATACTGGAAAGCGATCGCACGGATCAACTGGCATTTAAACATACGGCAGAGGTATTGGGGCGTGCAGCGTTATATACCGAAAGCCCTATAACAATCGGCGTTTTTGGCGATTGGGGGTCCGGTAAAACCTCACTCATGCGGTTAATGCGACAGGTGGTGGATGATGAAGTGTACGGTGAGCAAGCTGCGGTTGCGGTCTGGTTTAATGCCTGGCAATATGAACGTGAAGAACACTTGATCGTCCCGCTGATTGCGACAATTGCCCGGGATATTAAGAAAAACAGGAGCAATGGGAGAGGAAGCGCAAAGCGTCAAAAACGATATTGAAAATGCAGTGCATAAAGCCAGAACCATCATGGATACCGGTGGCAAAAAAAAATTCATGATGCGCTTCGCTCCGTGCTTTACGGGGTTTCCATGAAAGGAAAACTGGGTATGCCATTGCTGGGTGAACTGGAAATTAGCGCAGCAATGAAAGATATGATAGAGCGCTACGAAGCGGTAACCCAGGACACGCTGATGGCCCGCAGTCTATATTTTGATGCCTTTGACCAACTGCGTGAACTATCCCATGACAAAACTATCAAAAACCGCAGATCGTAGTTTTTGTAGACGACCTGGACCGCTGCTTTCCGGAACAAGCAGTGCGTTTGCTGGAAAGCATTAAACTGGTGCTGCATCAACCGCGCTTTGCATTTGTGCTCGGAATCTACCCGCAAATTATCGAAGAATTCATCCGGAATAAATATGCCGCCCAATACCCGATGCAAACGCCTGGGCAACGACGCTGGATGATAAAGACCTGCACCGGCGGATTGACAAATATCTGGACTATTTCAACGATTATCTCGGGAAAATTATACAGGTCAGGCACCTCGTTCCGGAGCGACAACCGGCCCAAATGCACAACTATATTGAACACTTGCTGGATGACGCCGGCGTGCTCAATCAATTCTTAGTAGAAGGTGTCGAAAAACCGATTTGCTGGAATTAATTGCCGAAGTCGGAAAGCGAAGTCCCGGGAAATTGTCCGGAAAATTAACGGGCTAATTGTAAAATGGCGCATTGCCAACAGTGAAAAAGGGGAGAATGAAACATTTGACCTACTGGCAGGACTGATTAACGAAACCATCTCAGACAGGGTATCCAAAGGAAAACTTGAATACAGGGAGTTTTTGATAAGGCTGGAATGGACGCCCGGCGATGAAGACACTGTATCGTATGGTAAAAATCTTGCCGATGGACTCAGAAAAACCCAACGGGCAGACAACCATGTAGATAAAGTTCGGCTGTTAAAAGCAGCATTTAAGAAAATGGATTCTGCGATCATGAACAGCCTGATCGATATTCTGGACAAAGATGAACATCTTTGCAATGTATTAAATTCCCGGCAGGTTGCCGGTGGCTGTCCGAAAAAGCCTATCGCGAAGAAATGCACACAACTTATACGGAAAATGAAACCCTGGAAGAAGGTCTGGAAGTCCTTGCGGCGGTCAAAAAGAGCGCCCCGCGCCCCAAACTTACCGAAACATATGCATCCGGTAAGCTGACAGACATTGTTCCCGGTTTAAAAATTATTATTATGTACCAGCCGGGGAATTCCAGATGGGCAGCGATGATGGAGAAGATAGGGAACGACCGGTTCACACTGTTAAGCTGGATAGCTTTGGAATGAGCGAAACACCGGTTACCCAGGCACAGTATCAGGCAGTTATGGGTGTGAATCCCTCAGAATTCAAGAAAAGGATCATCTAGAAGACGGGGCTGCGGAACGCCCGGTGGAATACGTCAGTTGGAATGACGCAATGGTGTTTTGCGAACGGTTGACAAAACTCGCCAAAGGTGAATACCGGGTTACACTGCCAACTGAAGCGCAGTGGGAATATGCCTGCCGGGGCTGGCACCACAACACCATTTAACACTGGTGATAACCTGACCACCGACCAGGCAAATTATAACTGTAACTACCCTTACAAAAATTATCCCAAAGGTGAGTATATTGGTAAGACCACACCTGTAAAAAAATATTCGCCAAACGCATGGGGACTGTATGATATGCATGGTAATGTGTGGGAATGGTGTCTGGATTGGTTCGATGAAAAATACTACGATGAATGCAAAAAGTCGGTGTTGTTGAAAACCCGGCAGGTCCGGAAGATGGTTCGGACCGCGTGCTGCGCGGCGGTGGCTGGGCTTCGCTATGCGCGCAGGAATTGTCGTTCCGCGCGTCGGGACAGGCTTCGCCCTGAGTATCGCTACGGCCCCAAAAGTGTTGGCTTCCGCCTGGTTTTTCTCCCATAGTTCGCGGCAGTTCATCCTGCCTTACCTGCTCCGCAGGAACGCGTTGCGCTTGAGCAAGACCAGTTGCTGGAACAGAATGAGTAAGCGCGACGGGACGAGCAGCGTGCGACGAGTTCATTGTGCAGTAACGCATTTGTAAATTGGTTTGTGATGTCCGCCGACAATCACCCACCAACGGTTGAGGCAACATTCTGCCTTTTTTCTGAGGGTCGAACTTTTTGCTCCAAAAAGCTTTGGCAGTTCGGCTTCGACAGGCAATCAGTTTATCCTTGAGCCAGTCGAAGGGCTCAGCCTACGTGGTCTCAGCCTACGTGAGTAAAAACCGCCGGTAGCTGAGCGGAGCCGAAGTCTCTACCTTTAATCCGGCTTCGACTTCGCTCAGCCTCCGGAAAGGATCGCATGCCGGTAGCTGAGCGGAGCCGAAGCTACCCTATAATCCGGCATCGACGAAGTTTATCCTGAGCCAGTCGAAAGGCTCAACCTACAGCATAGCATGTTAGTAGCTGATCATCAGAAAAAGTACCAATAGTAAGGTGTTCAAAAAAAGTATGAAATGCACGTTTGAATTAAATAGCAAAGGCTTTCTGAAACGGGTTGAAAGCTATGATCTTGAGTTCAAGGAACTTTCATTATGGTGATTCGCTGGCAGAATATATTCGTTCAGTCGTTGGCATGGCGAACAATAAAAGGTGTCAGGGGAAATAATTTTCGGTGTTAAAGATAAACCCAGACAACCCATTGCGTTAATAAATGATAAATTTGAAAAATTGCGATCCAAATAAAATCAATCAATTCATCAGTCAGTATTTTTCACATGAAGTGCATTGGAATATGGAAACCCATGAAGTTTATGGAAAACAATTTGGTTGACTGTTGGGTGGAAGAAGCACCACAAAAACCAGTAGTGTGTTCAAAAGTTTACAAGTCAATACTTGGAAGCTGCGATATATTATAGATATCGCGGTGAAAACCAATTGAAATAGGCTACACCGAGCTTTGTATCGATCGAATTTTAGCGAAGATGAACGCGAAAAGGAAAAATTTTGTGGCTCAGGCATAATGAGAAAATCGGGCAGGTTGGACCACAAAATATACATTTAATTGATACTTTTAACGGGGTTATACAGACTGGACATGGAAAAAATTCTTCTTGATAAGGCAATTGCTGATAAACTTAAATTTATCAAAGAAGCTGAGAGTTCTTCGAAAAGAAGGTGCTCCAAACCTTTAAAATTAATTGGTGAAGTTACAGGCATAGTTGATACTCTACAAACATGCCCAAAACAGATGCATTGTATCCATACAGGTTTGGAGAAATCTAAAGAAAAATTTGACATTAACAACTATGAGTTTCAGGCTATTCTGTGGAAGCTTCTCAATTAAAGGAAACCCAAAATACCATACAGAAATATCAACATGTCCAGGATGAGTTCAACGCATAAATATTCCAAAGAATTCTCAAGTCGCTTAAAATCAATTATTGAAAGATATCCGAATTGGATTAAAGAGACGACAAAAGAGATCATCAAGAAATTCAAGAAAAACACTTAAATATTCACCGATCTATAAAACAACAATACAGTCAAATAATGTAACAGCAAAAGGTTCAGAATATGGACGATTGAAAATTTTCGAGCCACTTTTTAAACTTTGGATAATCCTGGCTTACTGAATGGTTGAAATCAGTGCATATTATTTAAATGAAGATTTCAGCAAAGCCATTTTGCCGGCTTATTATTGCTGCAATTGTTTGGTCAATTGTGGCAGGATTAAAATGGCTTCACCAGTGGGTGAAGGATATAGCAAAACAGCAAAAGAGTTGGTGCATTTTAGATATGGATTACAAGGATGTGCAGAATAAACGAAAATTATTCGTTCCCACCCAGGGACAGAATAACACTCCCACGTATATGAAGAAGAACCTGAAAAAAGGGATCAAATTTATCGTAAAAAACCGTTGATACCTTTTTTTATTAACACAGCATTTAATGAAATAAAAGACAGCGACAAGTTTTATTTGATAGCGATTCAGGCATGGGTAAAACAACTTTTTATGATCAACCTGTATTTGCGGTACCATTCCTTGTTTAATTTTCGACGGAAGTATAAAATGAAGCTGTTTCTTTTGGCGACAAGAATATTATTATGGATACAGGAAATAAAAACTGAAGAGGCAAGAGATACAATTTTGCTGTTGGATGCGTTTGACGAGCATAAGGCGCTGTTCCCCGAAAACCGGATGGTTTAAGCGATGATGAACGCTTCCAAAAACGTTTGATGAGGTTATCGAAAGTGTAAAGGATTTTCAGGAAGTCTTAATCACCAGCCGCATCACACAATATTTTCCGGGACAAGAAGATAAACCGTATGAACTAAAAATCCCCCGTTACGGCAGGAAGGATTTCATACCCTCGCCAAACTCTCTATATTTCGTTTGAAAAGAAAGAAACCAAACATTTTTTGAACAAAAAGTATGGTTAAATGCGATTCTGGAATCGACACAAAAAAAAAGGTTGCGGCGTCTGTTGTGGAGCGTTCTCCCAAATTGATGGTAAGACCAATGTTGTTAAGCTTATATCGATTTTCTGGTGGATGATAACTTACGATTTGAAAAACACTTCCCAAATTTATGAGGCGCTTATTAACAAGTGGATTGAGCGTGAAGCAGACAAGCGGGAAACATAAATCTGATGATCGTGAAAAATTTAAACGTGAGCTTTATGAATTTTCCCAGTTGGCTGCACTGGCGATATACGAAAAGCGAAAACAAAATAGCCTGCTTACCAAAGAAGAAGCTATTGCCATTTGCGAAAAGCATAAACTTGATCTACTCGATTACGAAATAACCGGGCAATCCCTGCTCACCCGTGACGCATCACATAATTGAAATTTGGCACATAAATCCATTCTGGAATATTTTCTGGCGAAAGAATGTGAAGCAGACTGGCAGTTTGCTATTCGTTTTAATTTGGTAGGTATCGCGGGATATGGTGGGGCATTTTTATTACGAAATGATACCGTATTTTAATGCATTTGATTTCGTAAAAATCGAAGGTGGTATGTTTAATATGGGTAGTGATGACAATAGTTCAGAAAACCTTGGCACGAAGTAACCGTTTCAGATTTTTACTTGCCTCGAATCCCGGTTACCCAAAAAACAATGGCGCGACATTATGGGCAATAATCCTTCCTGTTTTAAAAACTGTGATAACTGTCCGGTGGAAAGTGTAAGCTGGAATGATGTCCAGTGAATTCCTCATAAAATTGAAAGCAAAAACAGGAAATTCATTCTGTTTACCCAGCGAAGCGCAGTGGGAATATGCTGCACGTGGCGGCAAATAAAAGTAAAGGCAAGTTCATTAATGCTTCTCCGCTTTTCATAACACAATTTTGATTTTCAGCAATGGATGGATGTTTTGCATTCAATATAAAAACGCACCCGGAGGGTTCATTTAAAGCAACCCAAAAGTCTGCTTTATGCAGTCATATGAGGTTTTTTTCGACGTTATTGTAAAAAATAATAGCAAGGATCAAATGGCACGACAATTTTAAGCACTCTTTCGGACAGATCATATGAAAAACCGACATAGAAAAATTATTTCTTTTTCCATAAAATTATATTTATACAATAAGACCATAAATTTGGCTTTTAGTAGAATGGGGCGACTTTATCCAAAGGTTTTGATTCAATTTAGGGATCAACTTGAAATGCTACATCTATTGTAAGAATTTTACGATACACATGCAATACGATCTCCCATTTAAATTTTGGCGGACGCTGGATGCTTCAACAATGAGCAATACCAGTTGCTGAAAATTGAATGATTAAGCGCGACTTAAATTCTCCTTAACTACTCAGGACATACCGCAAAGGATGTTGAGAACGCAGACTTTCCGGAGAAATATAAAAGAATAAATTTAGGCAGGCATTGCCGGATAATTTGTTTTTTAATTCACCTCTGTATTACTCATATTCTCCGCTTTTTTGCGTTCTTCGCGATCTCTGCGGTTTAAAAGTAGCGTGCTGAGTAATTGCAATTTTCCTTTTCCTTAACTTTTTCCTTATCACTTTCCACTTTTAACTAGTCTTATCCTTTCCCAACAGGCTAAAGCTAAACCTGATGGGGCCGGAGCAAAATCCGGTGAGGCCGGGGCATAATCTTATGAGTGGAGCTAAATCCTGTGGGGCCTGAGCATAATCTCGTGGGGCGGGATAAAATCCGGTGGTGACAGAGCAAAATCCGGTGGGGATTAGGGGCATAATCTCGTGGGGTTGGAGCAAAACCCGGTGGGGGTGGGGTTAAATCTGGTCGTGGCTGAACAAATCGAGTGCTGTTTTGATTTTCGGGAAAGAATAATATATTATTGTGTAATATAATCGGGCATCGGCGCAGTTTATCCTGAGCCTGTCGAAGGGTTCATCTTTACACGCCGGTGGTTGAGCGTAGCCGAAACCACCATTTAGCCCGGCTTCGACTTGCTCAGCCTCCGTGGTTTACTCGTCGATGGTTAGCCTTGCACCATTTTCAAGTTACACAACCAACGAAAAGGTCTTCAAATGAAAGGCTGGACGTATATTCTCGAATGCGCGGATGGCAGCTTTTATACCGGTAGCACGAAGCGCCTTGCATTGCGTTTGGCACAGCATCAGAATGGGGAAGGGGCTAATTATACAAAAAACCGGCTGCCGGTTAAGCTGGTGTATGTTGAAGAATATAACAGAATTGATGCTGCCTTTTATCGTGAAAAGCAGATCCAGGGATGGAGCAGAAAAAAGAAAATGGCGCTGATAAAGGAAATGCCGGAAGATCTTCACCAACTGGCGGAATGCATGAATGAAACGCATTTCAAGAACTATTCCGGTGGTTAGATCGGTGGAATAAGTTGTCTCGGTAGCTGAGCGTAGCCGAAGCTACCATAGCACCGGCTTCAGCGTAGTTTATCCTGAGCCAGTCGAACGGCTCAGCCTACGGGGAGAGAGCACACACCGGTGGTTGAGCGTAGCCGAAACCACCTTCAAGTCCGGCTTCGACTTCGCTCAGCCTACGGGGAGAGCACACACCGGTGGTTGAGCGTAGCCGAAACCACCGGAGATGTTTTCACTCCCCAATCAAGCCGCCTTCGCGGAAACTGTAGTATTTACCCTGCCCGATGATGATGTGGTCGAGCACGGGAATGTTCATCAGCTTGCCGACTTCCACCAGCCGTTCCGTGATGCTGCGGTCTTCCCGCGAGGGCTGCACCTCACCGGAGGGATGGTTATGCATCAGAATAATGCTGGCCGCCGATTCCAGAATCGCGCTTTTGAATACCTCGCGCGGGTGCACCAGCGAGGAGTTCAGGATGCCCTCGCTGATCTGCACATCCTTGATGAGCGTGTTGGCGCTGTTGAGGATGAGCACCATAAACAGCTCTTTTTTCAGGTGCGCCAGCAGCGGCTCGTATCGCCGGAAGATCACCTCGGGATCAGTTACCTTCAGCTTTTTGCGAATAGGCTGGCTGGCGATGCGCCGGGCAATCTCGAACGCGGCGATTAACGTAACGGCCTTGACCGGCCCGATGCCTTTCAGTTGAAAAAATTGCTGATAGCTCATCTCGGAAAGCTCCGCAAGATTGCCATACCGGGATACAATGGTCTTGCAAATATCCACCGCCGTTTGCCGGCGCGTGCCGGTGCGGATTAAAATGGCGAGCAACTCCGATTCGCTGAGCCGTTCCGGTCCCAGTTGCATCAGTTTTTCGCGGGGACGGTCGCCTTCCGGCCAATCCGTAATTTTTACATGATAAAAATCCGGTTCGTTGATTTTCATCGCAACGATCTTCCGTAATTTTGTCAGTTGTTCGATTTTTTGTGAGAAAAAGACGGAGGAATATCCCAAAAGCGACGGAATAATTCAAGCGGTTTTTTGGGGAATATGATTGGTGTGACGGAACACTGTCAGCCTGAGCGACTGAACACCGAGCCCTGAGCCCCGTCGAATGGGTGGGGTGATGGAACACCGCCCTTCGACTCCGCTCAGGGCTCGGTACTGGGTACCGTGAGCGGAGCCAAAAGGCGGACTACTGTTTCACTTTGGACATCAGATATTCTTCCACGTGATCCAGCATGGTTTTCAGGGAGAAATGCGCGATCACAAACTGCCGGGCGGCATTACCCATTTGTTCTCTTGCGGTCGGGTTGTTCAGCAGCGAAAGCGCTGCTTCGCTCATTTGTGCCACATCATTTGGGGGTACGACAACGCCGGTTTCCGGCGAACGGATCAATTCCGGAACGCCGCCAACGTTAAATGCGATCACCGGACGGGCGTAATGCATCGCTTCCAGCACCACGTTGGGCATGCCTTCGAAAGCGGAAGTTAGCAACACGAGATCGCAGAACGCATACAGCTCAGCGGGGTTTTGCTGAAATCCGCTAAAGAATAACCGCCCGCGAATCTCCAGTTGCTCAGCCATTTGTTCGATTTCCGGCTGCAACGGACCGTCACCGGTGATCAGAAAAATGGCTTCCGGGATCTGATTGGCGATGGTTTTGGCGACAGTCAGGAATTTATCATGCTGTTTCTGGTGCACCAATCGCCCGAAGATGCCGACCACCGGACGCGCCGCCGGTAACCCGAATTGGCGGCGGATGGCTGCTTCGTCGATCTGCGGCAACGGCTGAATCTCGATGCCGTTATAGATCACCCGTATAAAATCGTCCGGCAGCCAGCCGTAGGAGAGATATGTGGATTTGATCGTTTCCGTGTTGGTAATGATGCCGTCGGAAAGCCAGCGATAGGTGTGGCGATACACCGGTTTGTCGGGCAGCAGCGCCAGTCCCGCGCGGGAAATCAGCACCGGTTTGCCAACGATGTTTTTGGCGATGCCCGCCAGCCGGACATCTTTGTTCAGATTAGCGATGATAACGTCAATCTGATGTTTTTTGAAGCGCCGGACAAGTGTGGCAATGGTTCGCGGATCAACATCACCGTGCATATCTACCGGGCTTTCGTGCAATCCGGATTCGCCGCAGCGCTGCAAAAAGCGGCTGCCGGGACGCGCACCGCACCACACCGCATGCCCGCGATCGCGCATGCCGCAACCGACCAGCCACATCCATTTTTCAACGCCGCCCCAGGTGTCTTTGCCAACGCTGTTCATCAAAAATATATTCAACTGGTATTCCGGGAGTATTGTTTTTTTACTGGCTGAATGACCGCACCCTTCGATACACTCCTTCGGAGTTACTCAGGATGCTGGATTCAGGTCATTTTCAACCATTGTATATCATCAGTTAGTTTTTAAGAGAATTATGCCTTCGCGCCGAAGGAGCTCCGTTGGAGCAGGAATGACCAACATGAATATCATACAATTGTTCAGTTGCAAAACTAACATTCGCTAATCCATCGATTGGGCATATTGCAAATCATACAGCCGTTTGTAGCGTTTCGATGTTTTCAGCAGTTCGTCATTGGTGCCGCTGTCCACCACTTTGCCGTTTTCCAGCACCACAATTTTATCGGAGCGGATGATCGACGACAACCGGTGCGCGATAATCAGCACCGTGCGATCTTTCATCAAATTGTCCACTGCATCCTGAATCAGGTGCTCCGATTCGGAATCCAGCGAGGATGTCGCCTCGTCAAAAATAAGGATCGGCGGGTTTTTGAGAATCGCCCGTGCGATGGAAATCCGTTGCCGCTGCCCGCCGGAAAGCCGTACGCCGCGTTCACCGATCACGGTCTCGAAACCGTCGGGCATTTCCATGATAAAATCGTAAGCGTTTGCCAATTTTGCAGCATGGTATATTTTTTCTCGATCATAATCCGAGCGTCCGTAGGTGATGTTGTTGGCAATCGTATCGTTAAACAAAATGACTTCCTGCGTCACGATGCCCATCAACTGGCGCAAACTGGACTGACTGGCGTCGCGCACATCAACGCCATCGATGGTAATGCTGCCATCAGTAACGTCATAAAACCGTGGTAAAAGATTCACCAGCGTGCTTTTTCCCGCGCCGCTGCTGCCGACCAACGCAACTTTTTCGTTTTTACCGATGACCAGATTGATGCCGTTGAGCACGTTTTCCTCTTTTTTGGCATATCGAAACACAACATTTTCATAACGGATTTCCCGATCGAATTGGCGAATATCGACCGCACCGGGCTTATCCGCGATTGCCGGTTGGGTGTCGAGCACTTCAAAAATCCGGGTGCCGGATGCCAGTGCAACCTGCAAATTGGTGTTCAACTCGCTGAGGCTGCGGATCGGCTCCATCATCGCGAACAGCAGCACGATAAACCGCACAAAATCTTCGGAGCTGAGCAATTGCCCGGACAACACCAGGCTCCCACCATACCAAAGCACCGCCACCATCACGCCGATTCCCAGCGATTCAGATAGGGGAGATGCCAATCGTTTCAACCGCACCTGACGCAATACGGCGCGATAGTGCCGTCCGGTGCGATCCTCGAATTTTTGGGATTCATACGGTTCCATCGCAAATGCCTTAACCACTTTGATGCCGGAAATCACTTCCTGCAAATTGCTGGTGATATCTGCGATGCGTTGCTGCACCCGTTTGCTTTTGCGTTTCAGGCTTCGCCCAATGCGTTCGATGATTACGGTTGTCAGTGGAAAAATCACCAACGTTACCAGCGACAGCCGCCAACTGATGTGAAACAAAATATAAATGTAAATCAAAATCATCACCGGATCGCGGATGAGTTTGGTGAAGCTGCGGTTAACGGCAACGTTCACGGCATCGATATCGTTGGTGATCCGCGAGATGATCGCACCGGTTTGGCGTGAATTGAAAAAGCTGAGCGGTTGTTGTAAAATATGCCCGAACACCTGATCACGCAGCTTTTTGATCACCTTTTGCTCGATAAGGCTGACCCAATAAAATTCGCTGAATGCGAAGAAATTTTTCAACCCGAAACTGATAACAATAAAAATACAGAGCACCTTGAGCATTTCATACGGATCATCGCGATGCAGCCAGCGTTTCACCTGCTCTTTTAAAAACTTGTTAACGTTAAACCCACCTGTAAGTCCCGGTTTTTCAATTTTATTGGTGGTTTCGGGCTGGCTTTCCTGTTGAATTGCTGTCGTTTCGCCGGGCGTTTGCGGTGCCGTTTGAACTGTATGTTGTTGATTTTTTGTATCGAACAATGTGGTGATTACCGGAGCAATCATCCACATGGAAAGCGCACTGAAAATCACATAACCGAGGTTGAAAAACATCACCAAAACGATGTGTTTTTTGAATGGTTTAAGGTAAGCCAGCAACCGTGAGTATAGCTTGAAATTGCTTTCCGACGTTTTTTTCTTCATATGTTTGGATTTACCAGACCCCTGAAAACTGTATTATTTTTCCGTAAATTAGCGAATAATCACTAAAACGGGCGCAAGATTGCATAGAAAATGACACCAAATATTGATAGCCGTCAAAATAACACATTATCACATTTTTTCCAAAATGAAAAGGGGACAGCCGTTTGGTGTCCCCTTTTTTGAATCAAACCTGATATCTCAAAAACAGCGTTACAACGGAATATTCCCATGCTTTTTCGGCGGATTTTTGTCCACTTTATTGCGCAACAATTCCAGCGCCCGGCAGATTTTCGGGCGGGTCTGGCGCGGGTCGATCACCTCATCCACATAACCGTGTTCCGCTGCCAGATACGGGTTGGCAAATTTATCGCGATATTCGGCTTCTTTTTCGGCGAGCGCTTTTTCCGCATCGTCCGCTTCGCTGATTTCCCGCCGGAATATGATCTCGGCAGCGCCTTTGGGTCCCATCACCGCGATTTCCGCGGACGGCCACGCCAGGTTTACATCACCGCGAATATGTTTGGAACTCATCACGTCATAAGCGCCGCCGTAGGCTTTTCGCAAAATAACGGTAATTTTCGGAACGGTGGCTTCGCAATAGGCATACAGCAATTTCGCACCATGTTTGATGATGCCGCCCCATTCCTGCGCGGTTCCCGGTAAAAATCCGGGCACGTCCACAAACGTGATGATCGGGATATTAAACGCATCGCAAAATCGCACAAAGCGCGCGCCTTTGATGGATGAATCGATATCCAGAACCCCGGCGAGGCTGTTGGGCTGGTTGGCAACGATGCCGACGGAATTGCCGTTCATCCGGGCAAATCCGACCACGATATTTTCCGCGTAATCGGCGTGAATTTCAAAAAAATCGCCCTCGTCGGTGACTTTTCGAATAACATCTTTCACGTCGTATGGCTTGCCGGGATTGTCCGGAACGATGGTGAGCAATTCCTCATCCATTCGCCCGGGTTTGTCTGTCGGTGGAAAATAGGGCGCTTCTTCGAGATTGTTCAACGGTATGTAGCTCATCAATTTACGGAGCTTGCGCAAACAATCGACATCGTTATTGGTGACAACGTGGCAAACGCCGCTTTTTGTGCCGTGGGTTACTGCGCCGCCCAAATCTTTAAATGATACATCTTCGTGGGTTACGGTTTTTACCACGTTCGGCCCGGTGACAAACATATAGCTGCGATCTTTTACCATAAAAATAAAATCGGTGATCGCCGGGGAATAAACCGCGCCGCCGGCGCAGGGTCCCATGATTGCCGAAATTTGCGGCACAACGCCGCTGGCCAATGTGTTTCGCAGAAAAATATCGGCGTATGCGCCCAAACTGACCACGCCTTCCTGAATGCGCGCGCCGCCGGAATCGTTCAGCCCGATAACCGGGCAACCGATTTTCATTGCCAAATCCATTATTTTACAGATTTTTTTGGCGTGGATGCCGGACAAACTGCCACCGAAAACGGTGAAATCCTGGCTGAAGACACACACTATGCGTCCGTCGATTTTGCCGGTGCCAACCACCACGCTATCGCCGAGAAAACGTTGTTCGTCCAGCCCGAAGTCGCGGGTTTGGTGCCGTGCCAACATATCCAGTTCCTCGAAACTGCCTTCATCCAGCAACACGTCGATCCGCTCGCGGGCAGTCAGTTTGCCCTGTTCGTGCATTTTGTTGATGCGTTTTTCGCCCCCGCCCTGACGTGCTTCTTCCTGCATATTATGCAATTGGGCGAGTTTTTCTTCCATGGTTGTCCATTTATTATTGCTGTCAGCCAACTTAAACCTCTCTTTTTTAGAGTTCTGATTCGCTCTGTTTTGAGGATCGTCTGTAAAATTTGCCCCGTTATCAGCTGCAAAACAAATGAAATGCTTGTTACAAGTTTAGCAAAATAAAGGATTTCTATCAAGAAAATTGTATCGTTTATGCGGTGGGCTGGGAATTGGGTTGCGGTGGGTGATGTTAATAAAAAATGTAGAGGCAATTCGTGAATTGCCTCTACAACGGTCTTATTTTTTAATGAATATTATCCTACCAGAAAATGGCGTATAAAACCACCAGAACCAGCAAAATGCTGTATGCGCTGATGTTAAAAGCCGGTCCGGTTTTGAAGATGCTGGCTTTCAGCTCGATGCCTTTCGGATCGTCATATTCCGAACTGGTTAGGCTTACACCGGCGATAATCACCATTGTAATCAACATTGTATACAGCATTTGATCCATAAATGGTAGTTCTAAAGCCGGATTTTTGAGCAAAAATGCCACCAAAATCGAAGAAATCACGCCGACAATCGCGCCTTGGTTGGTTGCTTTTTTCCAGAACAATCCCATCATAAATACGGCGAGAATGCCGGGGCTAACCAATCCGGTGTATTCCTGAATGTATTGGAACATTTGGGGAATATTTCCCATTACCGGCGCCATCGCCACGGCAATCAGCAATGCTGCGGCAGCGGTCAGGCGACCGACTGTTACCAGCGTTTTTTCGGATGCGCTTTTGTTGATATAAGGCTTGAAAATATCCATTGTGAAAATGGTCGATGTCGAATTGAGCATCGATGCCAGCGATGAAACAATCGCGGCGGTCAGCGCTGCCAATACCAAACCTTTCAATCCGGTCGGGATGAAATAACTGATCAGCCACGGATAAGCTTTATCATAATTAATCCCGCCGCTGCCATTTGAAAATGCTTCCTGTACGCCGGGGATAACTGCGGTTCCTTCCGGCTGGCTGAACATCACATACGCCACGATTCCGGGGATAACCACAATCAATGGAATAATCAGTTTGAGAAATGCGGCAAAAGCAATGCCGCGCTGGGCTTCTTTTATCGATTTGGCAGCCAGCGTTCGCTGAATAATATACTGGTTAAATCCCCAATAATAGAGGTTTGCGACCCACATCCCGCCAACCAGAACGGCTATTCCCGGCAGATTAGAAAACTCCGGGTTATCTTTTTGTAAAATCATGTGGAATTTGTCGCCGGCCTGATTGTAAATATGCGACAACCCGTTAAAAATGCCACCTTCCGGTGTTACATGGTTTAGCGCAATTACTGTGGTGATCAATCCGCCGATGACCAACAGAATTACCTGCAGAACATCTGTCCATGCAACTGCGGAAAGTCCGCCATACAGCGAATACGCTGCGGCGATAAATGCCAACCCTAATATCGCGTAAAAAATCATGCTGCCATCGCCGGTACCGATGATGGTGTCAATAGCCTTGCCCCCCAAAAAGAGCACCGAGGTCAGGTTGACAAAAATAAACAATGCCACCCAAAACACAGCCAAAATGGTTTTCAGGTTGGTGCTGAACCGTTTCTCGATAAATTCGGGAATGGTGTACAGCTCTTTTTCGATAAAGATCGGCAGGAAATATTTGCCGACGATAATCAGCGTTATTGCCGCCATCCATTCGTATGATGCAATCGCCAAACCGATCGCAAAACCGGAGCCGGACATGCCGATAAACTGCTCCGCAGAAATATTGGCAGCAATTAAAGATGCGCCAATTGCCCACCACGGCAATGCTTTGCTGGCCAAAAAGTAATCCTTGGAATCTTTCTGATGTCCTTTTTTATCTCTGGAAACCCACAGCCCGAGACCGACGATTCCCAAAATGTAGCTGATGAACACCGCATAATCAATTGTTGAAAATTCCATATAAAATCCTTAGTTACAGTGTGTTATGTTTAACTTCCGCAAACCAATCGTGATACATGCGCGCTTCAGTTTTCGCGAAATCAATTATTCGCTGGTTTGTTGTAATGTGAAAATTGCAGATTGATCACCAATCGTTATTCTGAAATCCCCGGGTTCCACAACCCTGCGGTTCTGGCGATCGTGAAATGCCAAATCCGCTTCGTTTAAGGTGAAGGAAACTGTTTTGCTTTCGCCCGGTTGCAGCTCAATTTTGGAGAACCTTTTCAGTTGTTTCACCGGCGGGGAAATGGAGCGAACCAGATCGCTGAGATACAGCTCCACGCTTTCTTTTCCGGCAATGGCACCGGTATTTTTAACGGTTACGGACACATTTATAGGTTGCCCGTCTTCCACTTTGGGATTGGCAATTGCCAAATCGCTGTATGCGAAAGTGGTGTAACTTAAGCCGTAACCGAATTCCCACAGCGGATTGCGTTTATTGAGATTGTCATGAATTTCGATCGGTTTGGAATCGTACGTAACCAGATCATTAACGTAACGGGGATAGGTGTAGGGCAATTTTCCCGACGGATTTACGTTACCGAACAGCACATCGGCAATGGCCTGACCACCTTCGTTGCCCGGCAAATACGCCAGCAAAATGCCATTTGCGCCATCGACAATCGGCGTGATTATTCGCGGGCGACCCTCAATCAGCACCAGCACCACCGGTTTTCCGGTTGCCTGAATCGCGGTTGCGAGATCGAGCTGTGCTTTTGGCAAATTCAAATCGTTGATATTTCCCGGAGTTTCGCAATAGGGCATTTCGCCGAGGCAAATAATGGCGACATCCGATTGTTGCGCGGCTGCAATTGCGGCGGGAATATCCACGGCAACATCGTATTCGCTGCCGGGCAAATAGGTCACGTTCGCTTTCCCGACGGTTTGCTCGATCGCTTCCAGAACTGTTTGTTTTTCCTGAGGATAGAAGGCTTCTTCATTGCCCTGCCAGGTGTATGACCATCCGCCGTTCAACACTTTCAGCAGATTGGCGGTCGGTCCGGTCAGCAGCACTTTTGCCGATTTTGACAGCGGTAAAACGCCATCGTTTTTCAACAGCGTCATCGCTTCGCGGGCTGCGTTCAGGCTGGCTTCGGCGGATGCGGCTGTCGCCACCAGTTTTTTGGCGTTTTTATCTGGATAGGCATTATCAAATAATCCCAACTGAAATTTAACCATTAAAATACGGGAAACCGCATCGTCAATCCGCGAAAGGGGCACGCTGCCTTCGTTCACCAATTCCAGCAGCTGATCGTAAAAGCTGAAATCATACGGCACCATGCTCATATCGATACCTGCCATCACCGCCATCCGCACAGCTTCTTTTGGCGTTGAAGCAACCATGTCGCGGTCGTATAACCGTTTGATATCTTCCCAATCGCTAACCACAAATCCTTTGAAACCGAGTTCATTTTTGAGCACTTCCGTTAACAGGTAATGATCACTATGTGTCGGAATACCGTTGATTTCACCGGAATTGACCATCACGGTATGCACACCGGCTTCAACCGCTGCTTTAAACGACGGCAGGAATAAATCGCGCATCATCCGTTCGGGAATCCATGCCGGCGTGCGATCTTTTCCGGACAGTGGGAAGCTGTATCCGAGGTAATGCTTGATACACGCCGCCACGCGATCCGCATCGCTGATGGTATTGTTTTCACCTTCCGTGCCGTTCACATACGCAACACCCATTTGGGAAGCGAGATAGGGATCTTCCCCAAATGTTTCCCACATGCGCGGCCACAGCGGATTGCGGCCAACACCCAACACCGGATTAAAATTCCACGGAATGCCGGCAGCCCGCGTTTCCATTGCGGTGATGTGCGCGGCATGGTGCACCAGTTCGGGATTACGGGCGGCAGCCATGGCAATTGCCTGCGGAAACAGCGTGGCTTCGCTGATATAATTTGAGCCGTGAATGGCATCGATGCCGTACATAACCGGGATTTTTAATCGTGATTGTTTTGTGGCAACATTCTGAATTTCGGTGATCAGCGATTGCCATTCGTCAAAACTCAATGCTTTATCGTAAACGTTCAACAACGATCCGACATGCTTTTCCAGGATTGCGAATGCCAGTTTATCCTTATCCAATTGATATTTAGTATCGTGCCAACCACGTTGTCTGGACACGGTTTGGATGGTAACCTGGGTCATTTGCCCGACTTTTTCTTCGATGGTCATTTTCGACAACAGCGATTGCACTTTTGCCGAAACATCGTTTTTGGGCTGTGCAAAACCTACAGAATTTATCAGAACAAATATTGAAAATAAAATACTAACCGGGCGTAAATATTGCCATTTCATCAAAATATCTCCGAACATTCAATTTATTTATTGATCAAATAATCCGTCAAAAATCAGCCGACAACCCGTTTATTTTAGCTCAAATGAGCCGGTCAAACCTTCCTGTGAGTTGCCACCGACCATAACATCAAATGTTCCCGGTTCGACCACAAATTCACCCTGACTCGTGTAAAAACCGAGTTCCTTTGCGGTTAATGTGAATGCTACCGAACGTGATTCACCGGGAATAAGATGGAATTTGGAGAATCCTTTCAATTCCTTCACCGGACGAACCTCGCTGGCAACCCTGTCCCGGATGTAAAGCTGGGCAACTTCTTCTCCGGAAAATTCGCCGGTATTTTTGACGGTTACCTGCACTGCGATGTTTTTACTGTCTGTTGCATCGATTTTCAAATTTGAATATTCAAATGTTGTGTAGCTCAACCCAAAACCGAACGGATACAGCGGCGCGTTCGATTCGTCGCTGTAATGCGACCAGAATACCATTTCTTCGGGATTCGGTCTGCCGGTATTCAAATGATTGTAATAAATCGGGATTTGGCCGACGCTACGCGGGAAAGTCATCGGCAATTTGCCGGACGGGTTGTAATCGCCGAACAGCACCTGTGCGATGGCGTTTCCGCTTTGCGTTCCCAATTGCCACGTTTCCAGAATTGCGGGTATATTTTCCGCAGCCCAGGGAATCGCTAACGGGCGACCGTTCATCAGCACCAGTACAATATTTTTGTTTACCGCGAAAACGGCTTCCAGCAATTCCTGCTGAACACCGGGTAACCCGATTTTGGTGCGGCTCCGGGCTTCGCCGGAATGGAATCCGTGTTCGCCAAGCACCATTATCACAACGTCGGATTTTTTCGCGAGGTTGACAGCATCGGGAAATCCGCTTTTGTCAGTTTCGTTGATATTGAGTTCGCGAATAAATGAAACCTCGCCGATGGTAACATCTGCACCTTTGGCGTATGTTACCGATTTGGTATATTGCTGCAGCCCTTCGAGAACAGAAACTGCGGTACCGTCATCTGACCCGATTCGCCAACTGCCGAGCGGGCTGGTTTTGTCGTCCGCCAATGCGCCGATAACCGCGATTTTTTTCTGCGATTTTTTGACCGGCAGTAACCCGTTCTCATTTTTCAACAAAACGATGGATTTTTTAGCCATATCCAGCACAGCAGCGTGGTGATCTTTGTGGTAAATCAGCGTTTTTTCCCGTTCTTCATCGCAATATCGGTAGGGATCATCAAATAATCCGAGTTCGAATTTGACCCGCAAAATCCGCCGCACGGCGTCATCGACAACTGCGACATCCACTTTCCCGGATTCAACCAGATGTTTCAAATGTTTGACGTAAATCAGCGACATCATATCCATATCAGAACCGGCGTTGACTGCTAATTCGGCAGCATGTAATGAATCGGTCGCAAAACCGTGCATCACCAATTCGGAGCCTGATGCCCAATCGGAAACGATGAACCCGTTGAATTGCCATTTATCCTTTAAAATATCGCGTTGCAAAAAAGAACTGGCGGTTGCCGGAGTGCCGTTCAGCGTATTGAAAGCGTTCATGAATGTGCGAACATTGCTTTCCGCAGCAGCTTTAAAGGGTGGTAAGACCACATTATATAATGTAGAAAGGCTGATATCGACGGTGTTGTATTCGCGTCCGGCTTCTCCGAAACCGTATCCGGCGAAGTGTTTGGCACATGCGGCGATGGTGTTTGTTGCCGCCAAGTCATCCCCCTGAAAACCTTTAACTCGCGCAACTGCGATTTTTGCACCCAAATACGGATCTTCTCCGGCGCCTTCCATCACTCTGCCCCAACGGGCATCGCGGGAGATATCGACCATTGGCGCAAAAGTCCAGTTGATGCCAACGGCGGATGCTTCGGTTGCCGCTACGCGGGCAGATTTTTCGATCGCTGCCAGATCCCAGCTTGCGGCTTCTGCTAACGGAATCGGTGCCAGCGTTTTGTGTCCGTGAATAACATCCAAACCGAAAATCAACGGTATACCCAGCCGGGATTCTTCGACTGCCACACGCTGAAATTCCCGGACATTTTTTGCCCCGCGCACGCTCAGCATCGAGCCGACCAAACCGCTTTTCAAATGATCGTATTTCTCTTTCGCGCCGCCATCTTGCGGGACGGGTCCAGTAACTTCCCAAAAACTGGAATATTGGTTCATCTGACCCACTTTTTCATCGAGGGTCATTTTTTTTAGCAGTGATTCGACCTTGGTATCGATATCATCTGTTTGTCCAATTGTGTTGGTAATCATAAATAACAACAGTATTCCCGATAAACGTATGACAATTTTGGATTTCATAGTAAATAGTTTCTAATATATGAGTGTTAGTTGAAATATGGAACCCGAATTATTAACTATCTGAGGCAATTACAAAAGATCATTTCAACAGCACCATCGAACGAATTTGGCGTTCCGAATGGCTTTTCAGTTCAAAATGGTAGGTGCCGGAGCTGAGCAGTTCGCCATTATCACCGGTGCCGCGCCAAATAAATTGATGCGTCCCGGGTTGCAGCCCGGCAAATTTTTCCTGCCGGACAATTTGACCGAGGGCGTTGTAAATGTTCAATTCAACATCCGAATCGCGAAGCAACTCGAACGGAATTGTTGTATCGTTATTAAAAGGGTTGGGGTAATTCTGCTGCAGGTTAAAACGGGTAGGGGAGCGCATCCCGGTATCTGGATCATCTAAAATACCATTCGCCGAAGTATTGTAAAAATAACCACTTAACACAACTAACGGCGAATTCCAGTAAATGGCGACTTCGTTGGATGCATAACTACCGAGATCATCGATGTAACACAGTGCCGGTGGCGTATTTTCATCGAAATGCCCCTGCAATACGTCATCGTTGAGATACTCGTTCGGTCCGCCGGCCAAAAGTCCCGGGATCGGTTCAGCAATATTATCTGCTTCGGATTGCCGGTGATGAATGTGCATTGGGTGCATTTCGCCAATGCCGGTCAAAAAACTGATGTTGTGTGCGTTCACCCCCAAATTGTAGTTGAGCTGGTCCAACGCTGCCGCACGAAACTCGCTATTTCCGGTTTTGTGCCAGCCAAACAGCAACATAAGTCCGCGATTGAGCACATTTCCGTTACTGCCCCAAACATATTCGCCGGGGTTAATGGATACATGGAACCCGTTAGTGTTGCGGTAGCCGAGCAGCGTGTTGCAATAAGAATTGAGCGAATTGCCGAGCAACGTAACGATTCCCGAATTGGCGGAGGGCTGATCGCTGTAAAGATATGTGATGAGTGCCAATGCGTTCACATTTTGCCAACCAGCTTCCGAGGAAAACAAACCGGATTGGGAATAATTGTTGACAAAATAGGAATTGTAGGCAGATTCACCGGTGGTTTCGAACAATTCTGCGGCTGCCCACAATCGCTCATCGCGATCGTTGCCGTCGCCATATTGCCCGGTTACCGTGCCTTGCGGATTTTGGAATCCGCCGGGCGGAACGATTGCTGGATTTGCCTGCAGGAAAGCCCATGCATTCTGAGCGGCGGAGAGGCATTGGTTTGCAAATGTAGAATCGTATTCCGAAAACAGCCGTGCACCGCGCGCCAATGCAGCGGCCGCCGCGCCGGTTGCGGTGCTGGAAATCTGATAAATAAACCGTTGGGAATTATCCGTTCCCGGCATAATGAAACCGGCGAAGTTTTCGGGAGTCAGCTTGTGGTAAATGCCGCCGGAGGCATCCTGCATATTCATCAACCAGCCGAGCGCGAACCGGGCTTCGTCGAGAATATCCGGTACACCGTTGCCGCTTTCCGGAATTTCCAGATCATCCTGCGCAAATTTTTCCGGAAAGTATTCGTTCGCCAGCAATAATTGACCGGCGGTGACCGCAGCGGGACCGCTGTATTTTCCGAAATCGCCGGCATCGTGCCAGCTGTTTCGCGCCAACCGAAAACCGCTTTGACCGGTGGAAGTGTGCAAAAATCCGTCTGCCTGATGGCATTTTGCCCGTGCGTATTCACCGGCGAAATCGCCAACCAGATCTATCCCGCATCGCTGATAATAAAACGATTTCAGCGATTTGTAATACACATCCCGGTAAACGGTATCTGCAATAACAAAAGGCGCACTTTGCAGCGCGCCGATGTTAATCCGGTATTCCCCGGAAAGTTGTAAATTGCTGAAGTCACCGCGATAGAGCGTCATACCCGTTGCCGGATCGTTACTGCGGAACAACGGCAATGTGCCGGAAAAAACGGTTTGTCCGCTGTTCTCATCGATCACTGCAAATTCGCTGGCTGTTGAAGTGGAGAATACAAATTTGGGTGCATCGGGCAGGTAACCCATTTGATTTACAAACACCTGCCCGAACATCCAGGAGGTCACACCCAACAGAAAGAATAGCGTTAAAAGCAACAGTCTTGTGTAGCTTTTTTTCATCAGAAATCAATCCCGAGTGAGTATTTCTGAACGTTTTCCAACAATCCGAAATCTGCGTATGCGAAATCGAACCGGAGCAACACGTTGCCCAAAACGGGATAATTTAAGCCCATGCCAAACGAGAACGATTCTTCTGTGCTATCCAGAAACAGGCTGCGATAACCAGCACGTAATGCAAATCGGCGGGCAAAAAGATATTCCGCACCAACGTTGACACTTTCGTAATCGTTGTTGGGATGCTGCGCATCGAACGAAATAACGGCCTGATGAACCGGTGTGTTCAACGCCTGATAGGTCATCCCGATTTTGAAATTGAGCGGCAGCGCCCAACGGCTGGTTTCCAGCATTGCTGTAATCCGGTCGTTGTTGCCGGAGCTGGTAACATCATAATCGTAAAGCACCCGGGCATTGTCGCCGTTCATTTGCATTTTCGAACCGAAATTAGTGAGTGCAAAACCGAGGTTCAGATTTTTGAACGGCGTTTTGTAATGCACACCAACGTCAATTGCGATGCCGGTTGCTGTCATTTCCCATATGTATTGGTGAATAATTTTGGGATTGAAGCCGATTGAGAATTCTTCCGACAAGCTAAGGGCATACCCGATGCTGATGGCGTAATCGCCGGCATTGAATGTTTGTCCCGTTCCTTCGGGTTGATCGACGGTGGTAACATTCATTTCGTCCATTCCCAACGCGGTTACGCTAACGCCCAAAGCGCCGTATTGCCCGAGTTGCAGAACTGCCGCAACGTAATCGAACCGGGTATCCGCAATCCAGTCGGAGTGGTTGAAAATAACGCCGCTTTGTTTCAGTTTGGCAATCCCCGCGACGTTCCAATACATCGCGCTGGGATCATCAGCCATTGCGGTAAATGCGCTGCCCATACCTAACGCGCGTCCGCCAACGCCAACTTCCAGAAATGATGCAGCGGTGGTTCCGCGTTTCGAGACATTTTCCCTGAAATTTTGTCCCATCAACGCGCCGCTGATCAATAGTGTTATGATAAATGTGATAATGTTTCGCATCTTTAATTCATCCTCTACTGTTTTGCGATGCCGTTTTTTTGCCGCTATTTGACAATGGCAAACTTGCCAATGTGTTTGCCGATACCCGGCGCATCGACGTGATAAATATAAACGCCGTAGGCAATGTCCATCCCGTCATCCGAAATCAGGTTCCAGGATGTCGCACCATTTGTGGTGGAGCTTTGGTGATCGATAAGTTTTACCAATTTGCCAGCCAGCGTAAAAATCCGGATCGTGCATGTTTGCGGCAGGTGGATGAAGTCTATTTTCCGCTCTCCACGACCCGCGCCAAAAACCAAACGCGGTTCCCAGGATGCACCGGAAATATAGGGATTCGGCACTACTTTGATGTTCACTAACTCGTTTTCTGCCAATGCGTTATCCACTGAGGCGGCTTTGGTGTGAAACTCGAAATAATCACCATTTCCAAAGGGTTTGGTGGTTCGAATGATAAACTCATCGCCACCTTGCGGGAAACGCGGAATCGAATTTGGCGGCGGCGGACCAACCACAAAATCGTAGGTAAATTTAAATGCGGGACCGATAAATTCGATAATCGTAACAACATCACCAACGTTCAACGTTCCGGAATTGTCATTATCAAACATCTCGAACTCCGCAGGGCGATTTTCCGTCAGGTTGAAAACGGTGAAGTTTACCGGAACCTTGAAATTATACGACGTATCGATAATTTCATCCGCAAATGTAATTTTGTAATCCGCCGGCCAAATAGTTGCCAGCGACGGGAATTGTTTGTGTAACCGCAAACTGTCGACAAACGGCAGATTGCTGTTTCCGATCAACCAACCACTTTCTTCCCGTAAAATATCGATTGTTGTATCAATATTTACGGTGGCAACCAATCCATCAATTACCGGACTGGGATATGCGGGGCCAAATAAGCTGGCATCGATGCCAGTAGCAATTGGCTCAGCAGAATCGCCGTTCATGCGGTAAAAACCGTAGGTTGAGGTTTGATAGCCGGGGAAATCGCCGGTCGATTCAAAAATAACCCGGTAGGTTGCATCACTTTGCACCGCACCCGGATCAATAATTTGCACGCCGATGTTTCCCGTGCCAATGCCTTCGGTTGCTTTGGAAAAATCACCGGAAATTTCCGGATCGATATAGCCGGCAACCGGCGCGTTTGGCGTTACCGCCGCACAGTTAAAATCGATAAACGTAATATTTCCAACAATATCTTCGGTGATTTGTTTGGTGGTTTCGCTGGGTTGCAGCCCGATTTCGATATCACCCTGATCGTAAGCCACCAATGCGTAATAATAGGTTTGACCGTTTATCACATCCGTATCAACATACGAACGGCGCAATCCGGTATCGTCACCGCGCCAAAAACGGGCACCATCGACGCCAATCGGGTCCGGACCGGTTATGCCGTTGATCAGGTCAAACTGGGCAATCGGTTTCCAATAAACGGCTGTGCCTTTGGAATCGGTGATGGTTTTGATATCGGTAAATTGCGGTTCGGTACTGCGATAGATCAAATATCCTTCAAAATCTTTACGGGGATTGCCAATGGAATCCGGTAAAAAGGGATCGCGCGATTCTTCCGCAATACCATCCCAAAAGAGCGATATTTTTCCATCGCCGGGAATTGCAGTCAAAAACGGCTTCAACGGCGGACGGGCAAAGTTGTAATTCGCGTTGTAAATATTTTGAACGGTAATTTTGTTGCGGAACAATTCATCCAGATCTTGTCCGTTGAGCAATGACATCGAGAATCGCTCGCGGTGATCCTGTTTTAATTCAAACGGACCAGAGGCGAACAACATTTGCAGGTTTGAGCGCTGCAACGATGTATCAAAATTGCCGTATGAGGACATCCGGCGATACAATCCTTCGTCGTGTTTTGGCCAACCGTCGCCACCGCCACCGTCCACCAGACGATAAATCCACATACTGTTCAAACCGATCTGGTCGGATTCATCGAGGTCGGTGCGGTCAAAATCCGGCTCGCCGGGTGTGGGAACACCGTCTGCTTCGCCTTCATCGGGACCGTTGTACTGGCGATCGAACGGACCAACGCCATCTTTACCAAGATCGTCGTTGAGCGGTTCGTTGCCATCCCAAAAGCCGTTGCCGTTCAAATCTGAGTATGCCTGCCAGTCGCCATCGTTGTCGATGCCGTCATCGCGGCGTTCATCGATCATACCGTCCAGATCATCGTCAAATCCGTTAAACGGATTGCCCGGACTTTCCAGATAGGCGTAGCCGATATAACCGGTGGGCGACCAGGTTCCGAAATCGGATGTACCTCGGCCATCCTGATCGTAGGCATAGGCCATATCCAGCTCCAGGTCAAACGATGCATTGTCATCGCCGGAGTCATCGGTTCCGCCAACGCCAACATCGCTCAAATAACCGAATACAGCACGGTCATAGGTTGTATCTGAAATATTTACAATATCATACAGCCAGAATATGTTGTCTTCTGCGAGCACCTGCGACCATTGGAAACCGCGAACTTCCACCCGCAATCCGAGTCCGCCGCGATTGGCATCTGCACGAATGGGGAAGTAGTTATACGGTGGGCGCTGCCATTCCCGGTCGGATGCGTCGTCCATTACAAAGAAGGTTTCGACGTCTGCATTTTTTACGCCGCGACCAAAATATCCCTGCCAATAGGTGAAGTTATCCACATCGCCATCGCGGTCATCATCGATGCCGGGCTGGCCGTCAACTTCTTCCTGATTGATCCAGTTGCTGGCAGGTTGATCCAGATAGGTAAAGATGGCTTCCGGCCACAATTCCGGCCAGCTACGTGCGTCGTTACTGATTGCCGGGCGGTCGCCACGGGGATTCAGATAGCCGGGTACCGGCTCCCATCCCCAGGGTTTTCCACTGACCGGGTCGCGGTCAAAATGCTCGCGATATGCCGTTGAAATCGGAGTGATAAATGTATCCACTCCCGCAAGATTAACCGAGGCACGGGCACCGACGATCATCGCAAGACCGTCCAGATAGGAATGTCCGGAGCCTTTGGGCCATTCGCCCGATGGTTGATCCGGCCATTTGCCAACTTCGCCCTGGTTAAAATATAATGTACGTATTTGGTTACCATCCATAACGCCCCGCCGCCGCAGGGTATTATCCCCGTAGGGTTCTGCGCGGTAAGCCTCAATCACAACCGGGCTTTCCTGAGCGATAGTTATGGCGCTGAAAACCAGCAGCAGCAGGCTAATCCAGCGTATGTGTTTGGAAAAACGCATTGTTTCCTCCAGTTTAATGCCGATAAATTCGGGTTCGATATCGACAAACGTTTTCATCTTTTCTGTTCTCGGTTTAGAAACCAACTGAAACCCCCAACCGCACACGGCGCGGCGGTGAGTAGAATGTCGGGTTCAGGATGTAGTCTTCCAGGGTGTGCAACCCGATAATTTCGCCGGAGCTGGTGATCGCATCCAGATCGATATCCGCCTGCCCGGATGAACCGTAAACGTTCCATTCGTTCAAACGATCGAACAGGTTTTCAACCCACAAATATGTCTGGAAACTGGTACCGCCAAATTTGATCGTTTTATCCATTCGCACATCAAACAAAATCGAGCTCGGTTTTATCCGGTTGTTGCGAATATTGATGTTTGCCAACACAAAACGACCGGATGCCGTGTATGGCGTTCCGGAACCGATTCTGCCGGTCATACCAATATTCCAGTCGCCCGGTGTACCTGTGTTGAGTGAGAAATTGAAGGTAGAGCGCTGATCCCAATCGAGCGGAATCAACTGCTTTTCCGATTCGCGCGGCGGCTGCGACTGGTTGTCGAAAAATACCGAACGTGGGTCGGATGCGTTACCTTCAGCGATCTGATATGTATAGTCCAAACGTGCGCCCCAGTGATCGGCAAAGCGTTTTTCGAATGCCAGAATTACGCCGCGAACGTTGCCGTAATCGCGATTGATAAAGCGACCATATTGCGCTTCTTCATACGTCCGGATAATTTCCGTACCGGTCAAATTTCGGATATCGCGATAGTACGCCGTAAATTCAACCGCCAACTGGGTGGTTAACCCCTGATTCAAACCGATTTCGTAAGTAGCTGTTCTTTGTGCTTTTAGCTCAGGATTTCCGCGAATGGTATTGAGCGAACCCGATTCTTGCGGAACCGGAAATTTGGTGATATCCGATGAGTCCGATATTCCACTGTATAATTGTTCAAAGTTGGGAATCTGGAAAAACAAACCATACGAAACGTGAATAACACCGGTTGAGGAAATGGGGAACGCGACGCCCAAACGCGGACTAACCTGCGATTGAGTTACGGCGTCCCGTTGATCTGTGTTGAACAACGGCAACAGGTTGGGATTTCGTTTATCTACCGGAACTTTTGTGTTCGGGTTAAAATAGTCGTACCGGATACCTGCGTTTACAATGAAGTTGTCATATTCCATTTTGTCCTGCAGATATGCAGAAAACTCGATCGGCTTTTTCACAAACTCTTCGCGGCCAAATGAATATCTTTGCGGATAAAAAATTTCGAAATCCGTACCGGTTTCCTGATCGCTGATGCTGTTTCCGTAGTTATCCAATTCATGCTGACTAAAGGACATCCCGGCACCGATTTTGTGTATTTTCGAAATCTGGCTATTGATGTCAAATTTTACGATCCGTGAAGTGGTACTACGCAAGTATCGATCGTTTTCGTAACCGCCGGAACGGAAGGTATAGTTCGATTGCGCTTGTCCGTTAAAGGTGTCCAAATATCGTGGGTCATACGGATCTTCAAATACATAACCGAAATATTTGCTGTAATTCTGGGCAAATTTTAAGGTGTAAAAAGTTCTGTTGGATAATCCGTGGTTGATCTGCAAACTGTGGTTCAGGCTTTCGCGATAATGCGTTTTGGTTGCGTCCGGCGTCAACCGGAAACCGTGATTGTAATAACGATTTTCGTTATCATTCCAGATCAAGCCATAATTCAATTTGATAGACGGCGTGAGATAATAGGTTAACCTGCCGTTCAACGATTGGTATTTTGAATTGTCCATCGGGACAAAACTGCTGTCGCCGCTCGGGAAAAACGGAAAATCATCCGAAGGCAAATACAACCGGGCACCGTTCAAATGTCCATCATCCGACACATTACGGTAGGTTGCGAAAAATTTTAATTTGTTGAATCCGGGTATCGGACCGCCAGCAGAAAATTGCAGGCTTTGCGAGCCGCTGCCGTCCAGTTTGTCCAGCCCCGGGAAAATATCATCGTGGTTGGTGAGATAGTTGCTGGCATACGCAGACACGTCAAATTCGTAATCATTGCGCCCTTCGCGGGAAACGATATTCACAACACCGGAAAGTGCCTGTCCGTATTCCGCATTGAATGTCCCGCTGATCACCTCCAACTGCTGAATAGCGGAATTTTCAACCACCAAACCTAATCCGTTGTTATAAGGATCGTTCACCGGAATGCCGTCGATCATGTAAGCGACTTCGCCCAAACGTCCGCCACGAAAGTGACCGGCAACGACACCAGCTTGTAATTCAACGACTTCGTTAAAATTGTCTACCGGAAGCGCTTCGATTTCTTCTGATCCGATATTTTTTGCGCTGGCAGTCAGGTCTTTTTGAATCAAATCCCTTTCTGCGGTTACCACAACTTCGGCGCCTTCAATAGCTTCGGTGCTGATCTCGATGTTCAACCGGGTTGTCAAATCCACGTTTACGCGAACTTCGTTGATCGTCATTTCCTGAAAACCGATCATTTGGGCAATAAGCGTGTATGTTCCCGGCGGAATGTTGAGGATGTAGTAATAGCCATCCACGTCTGTGGATGCGCCATACGGGTATCCATCGAGATAAACGTTCGCACCAATGATAGGTTCACCGGTTGCTTTATCGGATACCAATCCGGCTATTTTGCCGGTCGTTCCCGGATAAAGCGGTAAAATTAATAAGCATAAACACAGTAAAATCAGTGGTGTAACAATTCGTTTCATTGCACACTCTTTGTCTTTTTATGGTTAGAAAATATTACCGGGGAAGGCGTGCACCTTCCCCGGTAAAAAAGGCATTACTTCAAGAGCATCATTTTACGAACTTCCATAAAATTGCCCGACTGCAGGCGATAGAAATATACGCCGGTAGCCAAATTGCTGGCATCGAACGTTACGTTGTAGGTGCCGGCAGTTTGTTTCTGGTTGATCAGCGTTGCCACTTTTTGACCGAGTGTGTTGTAGATTTCCAACACAACATCGTTGTTTTGCGGCAAGCTGTAGCTAATGGTTGTGCTCGGGTTGAACGGGTTCGGATAGTTTTGGGAAAGCTCGAACGCTGCCGGAATGGCATCGTCGATTTTCTCAATACCAACTGGTATAATCCAGGTATCACCTACCCATGTATACATCCAGTTACCCGGGGAAGACCAGGAGTTGTCGTCATTGTAAGGTGACCAGGTCATGATACCTTCACGAACGCCACCAGCATCAGCATCATTCAACGAAAGGTCGAACGGAATGCGATAGCCTTCAACCGCTTCAAATTTGGTATCGCCGCCGGCGGTTGCCAATTCCTGCAATGACAAACGACCTTCAATAACATATCCAATCGGGAATTTGGTGCCCCAATAGTAATCGGCTGAGGAGGCTCTCATCAATACGGCATCTCCGCCACTGGCGTAAATTACTTTGCCGGGCAGGAAACGCAGTTGATAATCCGGTTCATCCCCACGTGCATATCCGGTATGTGCAGCGCCGGTTTGGTTATATAAACCGATAAACAGGTCCGGAGAGTCTTTTTCATAGCTGTTTGTTGCGGTTGTATCTACTACGTCATCTGTAGCGTCGAATGCGAAATACATAAAATCAGCATCAAATGCAAGATAGACTTTATAGGAAAGGTCACCATCGCCATCAATTGTGGTGTTGGTAACAATATGGCTTCCCAATGACGGCCGAACATCAAAAGCCTGGATACCGGCCCAATCGCCGAGGTTTCCATCTGCAACAAAGTTAGCCGGAGCACCCAAAGCTGCAGTAGCAATACCTTTGGCTGTATTGGTGATTGGGGAAGATGTTGAAGTTGGCACAGATTCATTACCGGCAGCGTCGACTGCTGTTACGGCATAGTAATAAGTGGTTGTTGAATCACCAAGAGGAGAATAGAGCAAATGTGACCACGAACCAGTGTTTTCTGCACGTCCAATGCCTTGCTCAACAACAGAGGCATTCGGTAAATCATCTTTTGATGTAATTGGATCAATGCTGTAATACAAGTTGTATGTTTCTCCGGTTTCGCCAGGTGTGTCCAACCATGTAATAAGGTTAGAATAAGTGTCGGTAACAATTGTTACCGCACCTGGACCCAACGGATCGGTAATATCATTAACAGGGTTGCCGGTCCACCAGTTATCGATATAAACTACTTTGCCGGCAACGCCGGTGCCTTCAGCCAAAATCTGGATAACAGTTACAGCTGTCGTATCAAAATCGGTTGTGCCTTCCTGATAAACAAATTCATTCAAAGGCAATTTGTAATCATGCCATTGATTGTCATCGATCGGTGTGAAATTGATACCCACTTTGCCGTTTGCACCGGATTCAAGCTGGATTCTCAATTGACCAACACCGGATTCGGCTTTCATGCTAATTTTCATGGAGTCGCCAGACAACCATCCGCCTAACATATTGCGGGGATTGTTAACATTAAAACCAGCACCGGTATAACCGTTGCCAAATTGATTACCTTGGATCCATTTCAGTGCATTGGTCGGATTATTTAGCGGATCTGGAACACCAGAGCCTTCTTCCATCGTGAACGAAGACTCTCCCCAGGTAAAGATGTCAAAATCTGCCGGCAGAATTGCACCGTTAAATACAAATACCGGAACAGAACGAACACCGGAGAAACCGAGTGCGTCAAAAATAATGGAGCCACTTTGAATAGAATTTAGATCTCCAGCAGCATCTACGGACATTTCAAAGTGAATACCTTTGATTTTGTCCAGATCCAGTTGATCGTTACCAACCGTGCCGGACCAACCGGTGCGATAGAAACCATTCATACCGTCAAATGCTGCTGGACCAACATCTTCCAACGGCAGAACAATTTCGTTCCAACCCGGTGCGTCATCCAGAATATATTCGAACGAATACCAGAATTCCGCATTGTTGCTGTCGTAAGTATTTAATGGAGCATCACTTACGTCTGTTAATGAAATACGCAGATGCACGTGTCCTGGATCGGATGACGGAATATCGTTATAATATTTCATCACCAGATTTTCATACAACGAAAAATCCCAAACACCGAAAGAATCCGGGTGGAAAATCTGGAATTTTGAGAAACCGCCCCAGGACTGCGCACGCTGGGTGATCCAGTCAACGCGCATTGCTGCGGCGCCTTCTGCAACCAGCGTTGTTTCCTGCGACAAATTGATCTGGCTCGTATCGGAGCCATCAACAACGACGATCTGAAGATCGTAACGGGTTGAATCTACGGGTGTGTCCAAATTATCGAACATAAAGGTTTGTGCCTGGCTGATGCCACTCCAAACCAGTAATCCGACGATCATTAGCAAGCATCGCTTCATGCTTGACCTCCTTTTAGGGTTAATGGAACTTTACTGAAATTTTTCCCGATAGCTAAAAGCTACGGGTCTGTGATCTATCAGCTTCTCAGGATGAGTGATATTTGAAATAAATTCCGTTGAATCCAACTCGACAGTGTAAACAGATCGCAAACTGTCCGCGAGCTGCATTTTTAGCAGTGAAAACTTTTTATCGAGCAAAAGATTGCGGATTTGTTCATCGGTCAAGTTGTTGTTAAACCGACGATTAAGCTCTTCAAAATTTTCGTGGTTTTTCATTGCTTCAACTTCTGCATCGCTGCATTGCAGATCATCGCGGTAAGATTTTAGCCAGGTTCGCGCCAAAATCGCATCAATCTGCCATTGCGATTCGTAAAGCACACGCTGGTTTTTGTCCAGATTTTGGGCATATGCACGATCAACCAGATATGCGTTGCGCACCACAACTGCTATGGCTTTTTTTAGCTGAGGCTTAAAATTAACCTGCGGACGCAACCCGGTGGGCATGTTGAATAGCGTTTCCAGAAATGTGTAAACCGTCATTGTCTGATCGCCAAAAGTCACCAAAGGTTTATCCCAATCTGCCTCAACATTGCTACGGGCAACTTTCAATTCGCTATCGTTAAGGTAAACCGGGAAGGGATCTTGTGTTTCTTTGTTTTCCACAATGGCTTCGAATTGCGCCGCCAGCGGAAAAAACGCATCCGGATTGATCTTGATATCTTCATCTTTCAGCAGTTCATAAATGTACTGATCCGAAATTTCCCGGGCTTTGCGATTAAAAATGATTTTGCGAAGCTTAGGTTTGATGGCGTTATAATCATTTTCCGCCATAAATTTATCCACTTTGCCACCGATTACCTTAACAACCATCCATCGCCCATCCACTGCAATTGGTCCACCGGTTTCATTGTAACCGAGGTTAAACACAACATTTTCAACAACTTCAGCCATGTCGCCAAAACCAAATTCCGGTGTGACGCCTTTTTCATCCTCAACCGGATTGAGCAGCGAAATTTTTTCAAAGGGCTGGTTTTCTAATTGTAGTAGATAGAACTCCGCCCGTTTTTTGTCCTCGCTAAAAATGTATTGAAATTCGACTTTCTTTTTGAAATACATATACGCCTGCCGGAATTGTTCTTCCGAAATCTCGACCTGATCTTCTACATTTTGGCGATACAACTCTTTGATCATTTCTTTTTCGCGGATGAATTTGATGTAATTGGCAATCGCAGGTATTTCATGTAATCCTGCGACTTCCGCAGCTTGCGCATATAATTTTTGGTCAATTAGAAAGGATACCTGATTCATATAAGCTTCGCGTTCGGTCAGTCCGCGATCCCATTTCGGTTCGAGATGATAGCTGCGAACAACCATATCCCAGTCAATTTCACGGTTCCCGGCAGTGGCAATTACCGGCTCGCTATTTTGCGAAGGGTTGCATCCGGTGAGTGTCCAAACACTCGAAATCAGGATTGCCATAATTAATATATTGTACAGCTTATGTTGCATATTTTCTTTCAGATTCATTGCAAAATCCCCCAAATGCCGATCAAAACAATGATCAATGTGCCCGTAACTGCCAAATCGAAAAACGATCCGGTATCCAGTGTTCCGGCCTGTTTTGGAGATCTTTTGATGATGCCCAGAATATTTGCCGGGCGAACCATATAGCGGCTCATCACGCCGGTATATGCCGAATGCTGCAAGAAACTGACGCACCAGCCTGTCGCTATCGTTATAAAAAACAGGAAGATAGCGTAATAAAGGAAATTCATTATCAACAGTTGTTCGATCAACGGGTGGAATGCAAAAGTTACAGCCCAGTTATTGATTTCGGAAATCAGCCGGGCAAAACCGAGCAACTCCCCGGTGAGCAACGCATAAAGCGCGCCGCGAACGGTGAGATTTTTTCCGAAAATTGCCATAATCACAATTGCGGCAATCGGCGGCGCCACGTAAGCCTGAAAACTTTGGAGATGAACATATACGCGGGAGTCGATCAGGCGCATCAGCGGCGCCCACAAAACCGCCAGAAAGACAATAAACATTGTCGCCAGCCGACCCACCAGCGCTAGTTTTTCGCTGTTGGCTTTTGGGTTGAAATGGCGATAAAAGTCCATCGTAAATAATGTAGAACTGCTGATAAAAGCGGCAGATAACGAGGACATTAGCGCAGCTAAAACCCCTGCTAACGCCAACCCTTTAATCCCCACCGGTAGTAAGGAACCGGCAAATAAATTGGGCAAGGCGTTGTCGCCATTAATTCCCGGGAACAGCGCAACGGCAACCATTCCGGGTAAAATCAAAATGAACATCGGGAGTAATTTGAGGAATCCGGTGAGCAGCGTACCACTGCGGGCAGCGCAAACATCTTTAGCGGCGAGAACGTGTTGCAAAATATATTGATCCGCACACCAATACCAAATCGCCAAAATCGGGGCGCCAAACACCATTCCTGCCCACGGAAAATCCGGATCGTCCAACGGCAAAAATATCGAGAAATACGATTCCGGCAGATGACTGGGCAAACGGCTGATGCCGCCGATGGCATCCAGGCTGTAAAATGTCACCAGCAATGCGCCGACAATCAACAAAATACCCTGAAAAATTGCGGTGTGCACAACCGCCCGCATCCCGCCGATGATCGTGTAAAGCCCTGTAATTGCAATCAAAACCATTCCGGAGCGATAAACATCCCACCCCAAAAATTCATGAAACAAAATTCCGGATGCATATAAACTGAGAAAAATTTTGGTGAACAAATAAATGACGATAGATAATCCACTGATGGTCATTTGAATTGCCGGGTTAAACCGATTCCCCAAAAACTCCGGCACGGTGAACACTTTTGATTTGATGAAAATCGGTGCCAACACCCAGCCGACCAGCAGCAAAAACGGAATGGCAAACAATTCAAAATTTGCAGCGGCCAATCCCCGGTTTGCGCCGGAACCGGCTAACCCGACAAAGTGCTCGCTGGAGATATTCGTTGCGAAAATAGAAACACCAATAGCGAACCACCCCAAACTGCGGCTCGCCAAAAAGAATTCCGTTGAATCGGTTTTGCGATTTTTGCGGGAAGCAAGCAAACCAACCAACAGTGTGATCACTAAATAAAGGATAATTACGATTGTATCAGTTTGGGTCATCCGGTACTCTTTAATTAATTCAACAAATTAACTAACATAAATGATGCCAGAGATAACACAATCACCTAAAGCACGTATTTACAATTACATACTGTGATTATTACATGCGATTAATGTTAGCGGATTATAATTTTAATAAAGGGAATTATTAATTTAATAACGGAAATCAGCGAGATAATATTAGCGGGATTGCGCAGCGGAAATCTGCTGCAACATACGGATTGCCGGAGAGAAATTGGGATTTTCTTTCAAAATATTACGGAGAACTTGTTGGGCTTCGCCAATTTTTCGACTATCCAGAAAAAACCGGCGAGATAATATTGGGCGTTGATTCGCTCTTTTGGCGAAAAATCGCGTGCGTAAGCGGCATTTTGCATGCTCATTACTGCACCCGGCAAATCATTCATCTGCCGTTTTACCATCGCCAACTGATAGTGCGCCATTCCATTGTTGGGCTGTATAACCGTCACTTTTTGGTAGAATTCGGCGGCTTTTTTCCCAGTTTTCAGCGGATTTGTATATCCGGGCGATGCCCGCCAACGGCTCGGGGTTTTCAGGGAAAATAACTGTCACTGTTTTCAGCTCATTTATCGCGGCAGAAATTTCACCTTTTTTTTCGTAAAATTCTGCCATTTCAAAATGGGTGCGCGCCCAATTTTTGTGATCGTTGATATAATTGTTGGCAATCTTCGCGGAAGTTTCGTTCAAATACGGTGTGTAATGTTCAAATCCGTCCGGTTGTTTTGGGAAAGGCGCAGCGGCGGGTCATTTTATGAATTTTCAGCAGCCCAATTTCCCAATCCAGACCGGTAACAAAATAGGGAAGGGGATGAGCCAAAATTGCCGAATCTGCCGCAAATTCGGGAAACTGCTCGCTGATTTTTTGAAAAAATGCTTTCGCCATCAAAAAATAGCCGTTTGGGTTAGGGTGCAAATGATCGCAAACCAGCTCCGCACCGATTATCCCGTCCGGTGAATGTTGATCAAAAATTTCGCCAACCTCAGCAATGGGGATGTTTGTGCGTTTACCGGTTTCCCGGATTATACGGTTGACATCCGAACTGGCCCGAAAACGAATCACATCCAAATCTTTCGCACTCCGAAACATTCCGGCTGCCAAAACGCTGTCGTCGAGTTGCAAATAAATTTTGCCGCCGAGATATTGGGATTTTGCGAATGTGCTATCCATTTTTATTGCATCGTTTATCTCGTTTTTTGCAGCAATTAAATCACCTTCGGTCATCCGTAATTCTGCTGTGGCTACAGCTGCATCAAATTTGGATGAGTGTGAATGATCGAAATCCACTTTATGAGCGCTGCCGAATGGTGGCAAATCTTTTTCATTTGAGATCAAATCGCCCAAAATGACCGGCACATTTTGGCTTTGGCATTGCGCTAAAATCAGGTTCAGGTTGTCGCTAAAATTGCTCAGCGTTTGGCGATATTTTTCTGAATTATACGGAATTGCCCGATCGCCGATCACCGCGCTCATCAAGCTTTCATCGTTTCCGGGATTTTTTGCTGCGGGCGCAAATTGCTGGATCAACGATTTGAGCATCCGGGTAATCCGAAATTTCTGTAATTTCAAATAAAAGCGAATCCAGCCGCCATTTTGCCCGATTGAAAACGCGGACGCGCTGCCGTAAACGCCATAAAATTCGTTGTGACCCATGTAAATCAAAATTAAATCCGGCTGTGCGGCGAGCACTTCGGGCAATAAATCCAGCACCGAAAAGCTGTTAATCGCTGATAATCCCAGATTGATAACTTCAATATTTTTATCAGGTTGCGATTCGGAAAGCATGAATGAAAGTTGTTTGGGAAAGGGCACCTGATAATCGAATGGAAATCCGGCAGTGCTGGAACCGCCCAAACAAAAAATCCGGAACGTGTCCGGTGATTTTTCTTTGGCAAATGATTCGGGATAAAGAGTAGGCAGCGCCGGACTTTCCGGTGGGAAATATCGCGTTGCCACATACGGATTGAGTTGAAGCACCGGACGCCCGTTTTTGATGGTTTCAACCATCAACGGCGGCTCCGGAAATGCGTTGAACAACCACAAAACAAACTCCAGCCCAATCAGCGCCAAAAACGGCAGCAGCATCAGTCCGATTTTAAAATAGGTTGTTTTGCGGTTGTTCGGCATTTTTATAAATTTTCGGCTATTTCAACAACATCATTTTTCGGGTTTGGGTAAATTCCGGCGTTTGCAGTTGATAAAAATAAACACCGCTTTGCAATTTGTCGGCATTCAACGAAACTGTGTATCTGCCAGCCGGTTGAACGGCGTTTTTCAATACTTCAACTTCCTGACCCAAAGCGTTGTAAACGGTCAACTTAACCGTCGTCGATTTCGGAATTTCGTAATGAATGTTTGTTGCCGGGTTGAACGGATTCGGGTAATTTTGTTCGAGATTGAATTTTTCAGGAACAGTGTTATTTTTTTCATCATCGATGCCGGCTGCAACCAGAAAAAAGGTCATGCTATTCAGGTTTAATCCGCTTCTGTTGACCAAAATCATCAGTTTGTTTGTGCCGGCGGTAAGTTCCAGATTATCAATGACCATCGTTTGCCAATTTTGCCAGCCATTTGTATTCGGAACTGCGATTGGCGTTGTCAACTGAACATTATTGGCAATGATGCTGATTAGCCCATTCGTACCGTTGTTGGCAACCCTGAAATGTGCCTGATAGATGCCGCTTGCAGCAACCTCAACCGTATAAATAAGCCGTTCGCCCGATTCCATCCAGCCGACGTTATAATCAAAACCGAGGTTATCTTGCGACAGTTCAATGTCTACGCCATCGTTCCGGTAGCCATATCCGTTATTCCAGATTGAGCCACTGATGTTGCGATATTCCGTATCAACGTAGCCAATGCCCTGGATGCCGAAATCGTAATCAACTGCATAAATTTGTCCGGGAATCGTGTGCGCTTTAAAGGGTTTCGAAACCGTTCCAAATTCGGGGTCCGTGAGTGCGGGAATAACGCCGGGGCGATACTCGCAATTTTCAATTTTCAAATTTTCAGCCAGTTGCATTAGCGTTGAAAGCGCAGCACTTTGTGAGGGTTTCGCACCGCTGCCGCTCCAATAATTCAACAACGCCTGATAACCGTCAGGGCGTTTGGCAGAAAAGGGGCTGGTAATCGTATCCAGTTTTTTGTGCGTCCACCAATTCCAGCCGATGTTGTTGCTTTCGAACAGCTTGATTGCCTCATAAAACCATGTATTGGAATTCTCTCCTGATTCGCCCATCCACAGCGGCACATTGTGTTGCGATCGAATGGAAGTATATGCAGATATCGAACCCTGATCGGTTTCGCTCCAATATTTGTGAAAGCTGTAGCCCATATTTGAATCCCACGGCGGGGTCAATTGGTCGAAATTTGTTGCGTACCAGTTACCCTCAACCAAAATAAGATGATTTTGGTCGTAAACACGGATCGAATCGGTAATTTCGATATATAAATTGCGCAAATCCAGATTGGTAAACCCGGTCGGTAAAACCGGTTCGTTGATCAGATCGTAGCCACCAATCCGCGGATCGTCAGCATAACGGCGGGCTATTTCCTGCCAAATTTTTACGGTAATTGGCTGGTAGGTAGATGCTTCGGTCCACAATCTTGCGGTGCCATCACTGTCGCTGATATTTGAATCGTTTTGGCCGCCAGGAGCGCAATGCATATCTAAAATAACAACCATATTGTTATCTGCACAGCGATCCAGCAGCGAATCCAACAGCACAAATCCGCTTTCCAAAAAAGTATCTGAATCAATGTCATAAAAGAGGTTGTAGTGGAATGGCATTCGGATGGAGTTAAATCCCCAATCGGCGATTTGCTCAATATCCTTCCGATTAACATAATTTTCGCGATAAGCCGCATAAAAAGTTGCGGCGTTTGCCTCGCCGATCACATCAACAATTTTGTTGTAAATATCCGTTGGTGAGCCGTATCCGGGCGTTTGCAGCATATAGCCTTCCGGCACCAGCCAACCGCCCAAACCATAGCCCCGTAACAAAATGGGTGTGCCATTGGCATCAACAATCTGTTGGCCACTTGCTTTCAAAAATGCAAATGCAGATGATCCGGAAACCGTAATCATCAAAAAGGTCAATAAAAGTAATGCTTTTTTCATGAGATAGCCTGATTTCAAAAACTGTTCGATTTTATATTTTGATTGAGTTATACCATCATTATTTGATCAACAACATTTTGCGAATCGCGCTGTGCTGTGTTGTGCTCAGCCGGAAAAAATAGGTACCGCTTTGCAGATGCTGGGCATCAAAATTGATTTCGTAATTACCGGGTTGCTGGCGATCGTTGATTAACGTTGCGACCTCTTTACCGACGATGTCGTAAACAACCAGCTTCACCGCATCATTTTCCGGCAGCGAATAGCGGATTGTTGTGGATGGGTTAAATGGATTCGGGTAGTTTTGCTCCAACGCAAATTCAGTCGGCAGCGGATTCACCGGGTCGGGCTCCGTACCAACCGAAACTGCAAATATCGTGAGTTTATTGATGTTGAAACTGCCGCTGATAAACCGAACCCGCATTACATGAATGCCCCGAGTGAGCTGCACATTTTCTGTAAAAACAGATTGCCAGGTTTGCCAACCACCAGTTGCATTTACCGTAATTGGACCGGCGACAACTTCGCCATCCATTTCGATAACAAACGAACCGCCGCCCGTTTCCGATGCTACCCGGGAAATAACGGAATGGCTGCCGGAATACTCCACATCGACAAGATATTCCACCCACTCACCGGATTCGATGAAACCGATATTGTAACCGGAACCGATATCCGATGCAACTTCGATATCTACACCTTCGCCAACGCGAAACGCATTTCCCTGATTGGCGACATCGTTATCATTATATGAAACGCCTGCGCCACCCATATCATAATTTTCCATTTCGATAATGCCGGGAATTGGCTCCGGCTGAATGCCATACGGCGATTTTCCGCAACCGCTGCCAACGGTAATCCCCACCGGATCGGTGGCGGTAACATAACCATCGTTATCCGTTGCGACAGCCTTCAACTCGTAACAACCGCTGTAAGCGTTATCGATGGAAAATTCGTATGGTGAGACATCATCTTGCCCGATTTTGGCTTCACCCTGAAACAGCTCCACTTTTTGAACCGTGCCATCCGTATCGTTCGATTCCACATCGATCTGGATGGTTTCACCGGGTTGAAAATTTGTGCCCGGCGCAGGATTGAGCATGTTAATGGTTGGCGCAGATGCCGAATTTTGATAAACCCGCACATAATCGATATACATTTTTACCGGAAAAATACTGTCATCCACACCTTGTGCGCCACCCCAGTCACCGCCAATTGCGATGTTTAAAATGAGGTGAAAACGCTGATCAAACGGCCAGGTTTGCCAACCCTGATTTTGATTGTTGAACGTAAAGTAATGATTATTATCAACATAAACGCGGATTTGCAACGGTGTCCATTCCAGCGCATACACATGAAAATTGGTATCGAAATCCGGCACGCCTGTAACAGCACCAACTTGTGTTCCGTTCGTGTGATTATATGCCTGGGTATGCACCGTTCCATGAATCGCTCCGGGTTCGTAACCAACGTGCTCCATTATATCAATTTCGCCGCTGTTTGGCCAGCCGCCGTAAACCCAATCTGTCGGCAACATCCAGATTGCCGGCCAGGTTCCGGTGCCTGCGGGCAATTTTGCCCGAACTTCAACCCGTCCGTATTTCCAGTCACCCTGATTGAGCGTCCGTAATCGCGCTGAAGTATATTGTCTTCCGGAGTAATTTTCTTTAAAGCCTGAATAACCAAATTTCCGTTTTCGACATACGAATTGGTATCGCGCGCGGTGTAAAATTGCAGCTCATTGTTGCCACCGCCGTTGCCGTTCACTTCGTGTTCCCATTTTGATAGGTTTATTTGGTTGCCGATAAATTCATCCTGCCAAACCAATTGCCAACTTTGGGCATTCGCAACAGTGGAAACGGCTAAAAGGATCATTGCGATGGAAATCAGCTGTAACATTTTACTCATTATTTCACCTGTGTTTTTGTTTTTGAAGAATTGAACAAGAATCATACCAAATACAGTTTACGGAAAAAATTCACTTTGGCGGGGGATGTGGGGGATTTTCGGATTAAAGAACCGGCAATCGGTTATAATATTAATAAGAAAATTATCATTTTGATAACAGCTATTTCAGTCCGAGCTCTTTGCACATGCGATGATAATTGGGCGGCGCCAATCCCAACAGCCGCGCGGCATCCGCATCCGATTGGGTCCGTTCGCGCACGAGTTGAAAATATTCTTTGCGAAATGCTTTTTCGACATCGCGGAGCGGCAATACTTTATCCGGCATCGCAAACGAATTGAGCGGGGTTTCCGGCGCAAGCGATAATCCCAATGCGTTTTTGGCATTCATTTCGGTAACGGGATTAGCATTAGAAAAAATGATGCGCTGCACCACATTTTGCAACTCGCGAACATTTCCCGGCCAGCCGTAATTGGTCAAAATTTTCATCGCGGCTTCGCTGATTGCCGGAACGGCGCGACCCATTTCCTGACAATTTTTCATCAAAAAATGTTTGATCAGCAACGGGATATCGACTTTTCGGTTTTGGAGCGGTTGCAGCATCAGCGAAATCACGTTCAACCGATAATACAAATCTTCCCGGAAACGCTTTTCGCGAACTTCCTGTTCCAGATTTTTATTCGTAGCGGCAATAATCCGCACATTCACTTTTACGCGCTCGGTCCGACCGATTTTATCCAGCTCACCTTCCTGTATAACGCGTAATAGTTTCACTTGTGCAGGCAATGGCAATTCGGCAATCTCATCCAGAAAAATAGTGCCGTTGTTTCCGATCTCAAATAAACCCGGTTTTTCCTGCTGTGCGCCGGTAAATGCGCCGCGTTCAAACCCGAACAATTCGCTTTCGATGAGATCGTGCGGCAAACTGCCGCAGTTGATCGCCACAAATTTTTCGTAACGCCGCTCGCTGTGATAGTGAATGTTTGCCGCGACCAGTTCTTTTCCAGTGCCGGATGCCCCGCGAATCATCACCGTTGCATCGGAATTGGCGCATTGCAAAATTTGACCGCGCAGCCAGTTTATAGCCTCGGATTCTCCGATAATGCGTTTGTCAAATAAAATGGATTCGATATTCTGGTTCAATTTGTGGCGGGAACGCTGTTCGGATTTCACCATTCGGCGACGCTCGTAAGCATTAAAGATACTTAAGATAAAATCGGTTGGCTGATAAATATAGCTTTCGATATCGCCGGGATATTTGGTGCAGTACCACATCGCACCGGCTTCGATAAGCCGGTTGGCAAATTCAAAATCGGTGATGTGCACGGTCATTTTCGTCACAACGATAATCTGAATCGACGGGTCAATTTCCTTTATTCGGCGAATCAGATTTTCGCCACTCAGGTTTCCGGCAATCTGAAAATCCATAATTACCACATCGTAGCGATGCTGACGTTTTTGGAGCAACTCCAATGCAGAATGCCCGTCTGATGTCACATCCCGGATAATAATTTGTTTCTGAAACGGCTCCAGCGTGTTCTGCACCCGGCGCACGTCAAATTCTTCATCTTCGATCAGCAATATATTTACAATGCCGTTGGTAAACATGAAAACTCCACTTTCAAATGCTTTATTTACAACAAGTTATGCAACCAAAACATCGATCCGGTCAACGGGGCATCGGAATGGTGAGGGTAAATTTGCAACCGCCTTCCGGTAAATTTTCCGCATCGAGATCCCAGCCGCAACGCTTTTTGGAAATTTCATAGGCAAGATAACACCCATATCCGGAATTCTCACTGCCTTTCGTCGAAATGTTCTCCAAAAACAATTTTTTGACCCCTTTTTCAGAAATTTCCAGCAATTGCGGACTGAATCCGCGTCCGTTATCTGCAATGATAATTTCGCAACAATTTTTTTCCGGCAGTTGCCGGGAAATGATGCTGACAACCAGATTCTCTTTTCCGCCGTGCTCGATGCAGTTTTGCAGCAACGGCTCCAGAATTTCCCAAATAACAAATTCGTTGATCTGCACCGGCGGGAAATCCGGATCGAGCTTCAGGTTAAAGCGATAATTGACATGCTGCGATGTCCGCAAAAAAATGTTGAGTACAATAAATTCGATCACTTCGTTCAAATATGTGCGAAAAATCGGTCCGCGCGTTGCCTGAATGGGCGGATCATACCATTTCATATCGTAAATCACCCGCGAAATAAAATTGGCGTATCGGGTCACCCGTTGTTTTACTGATTCAATATTTTCTGCGGAAAGTTTCCGCAAATCTTCTTTGATAAAGCCCATCACTTTTTCGGCTTTGTGGTGGGTGTGGTAAATTCGTTTGGTGAACAATTCTTCTTTTTGACGCTCCACTTTTTCCCTCAAATGGGTTTCGCGTTCTTCAAAAAGCTGTTGTTGCGCCTCGTCCCGTTCCCGAACGGTGTATGAGGAAATATAAAACATGGCCAGTAATCCGAGGATGATCAGCAATGCAAAAATGATTGCTGTTTCGTCGTAACTGGCTATAATTTCGCGAGTTATGAACGAAAAATCCGGCTGATTTTTCACATAAACCGCGCCGACATATTCCCCCTTCGGAACAAACGGCACGAACACGTGAAAAATTTTGCTGTTTTCGGTGATGCTGTGAATCATTTCGTCGCGCTGCATAATTTCCTGCAGCTGGTTTTGGTAAATATCAATTGCCGATTGATATTGCGAAATATCTGCGTTTTCGTTGATTTTATGGCTGTAAAAAAAATTGAACAGCTCAACACCTGAATCTATGGCAATAATTCGATCCTGATATTTAACCAGAATGCAAACTTCCTGAACATGCTGCTCCAGCTTTTGCTGACTGAGAATGACGTTAAATGCCTGAATAATATCATTTGTGTCGATCGTTTGGCGTCCGCTCGAAATCGATGTGGTTTCCAGCAATAATTCCAGTGATGTTGCGGTGAGGTTAGCCATCCGCTCTGCCGAGTCGCGCTGATACCAGTTTTGGGTGTTCAACAATAAACTTTGGAGCGATGATTTTGGATAAAAGACACCGCAACCAGAAACGCACCCAGCACCGTAAACAGATCAGCAAATGTTTCAGTTCAAAATGATACGATCTAAATTTATCAAAAACAGTACTTAATGGTCGTTCCATTGAACTCAGTTTATCCGCATGGTTTGAGAATTAATATCGCGCGTGGCCAACCGCAATGCTTCCTCAACGCTAATTTCATTTTTGATTGCGCGTTGAATATAATAGGACAGCACGTCAGAAATTTTTGTGTAGTTGACCAAAAACGGGCGATGAATGCCATTTTTAACAATTGATGATAGTATTTCAGATCCTGATGCTCACTGAAATACACAGAATCCTGATAGACAGATTTGCTGATGGGAATGTATCCGCCCTGTTCAAACAGCAACCGCTGGCTTTCTTCGCGAAGCACAAACTTAATAAATTCAACAGCTTCGCGTTTTTTGTTGAGAAGCGGGAAACCATCAGATTCCAGCCACCGAAAACCGAAGCCGGTTTTTGCCATCGAGGTGGGGAGGGCGCAGGGTTCCAGAAACTGCAGTTTTTCGGAATAGGGAATCCCGGTAATGGCGAATCAATCCCGCCACCCGCGAAAAATGGGATGTCGTTGTCCAACGCATAAAAATAGGTTTGAACCTCGTCGAAGCGGGTAATTTCTTTGGGTGCCAGGTGATATTTATGCACCAAATCAACCAGCATTTGCAACGATTTTCGGGCTTCGGGTGTATCCAATTGTATCGAATCACGGTTAAAATTTCAGGATTTTGAGACAGCAACGGCTCCATAAAACTGCAAACCAACCCTCAAAATTTTTCGCAGAAAACGCATAAAACGGGCGCATTTGTGGCATTTTATTACTGAGCTCAATAAATTCTGACCAGGTTAGCGACTGGCGCAACTTATGTGCCAGTGAATCGCCGCCGGGGAATTTTTTCAGCAAATCGGTTCGGAAATACATTAACCCGACATCGATATAGAATGGCGCTGCGATCAAATCTTCTTTGTAATAACAGGATTCCAATGCCACTTCCAAAGATTTGTTTCTTTCATAAATGGTGAAATAGGGGTTTAGCGGTTCTGCCCAGCGTGCAAAACGCGCCCCCAAATCAGGTCGATGGCAAACACATCAATCCGGTCGCTCTTGCTGCGCAACGATTTGGCTAACAACTGCTTTCGTTCGTTTGTGCTGAATTTTTCGAATGGGAGATCCACCGGAACAACTTCGATTCGCCCCGAATATTCTGCGTTAAACCGGTTGATCAGCTCGCTGTGTGCCTGCGAAATGTTATCCACAAAATAAATTTGAGTGGCTGTGTTGTTTCCGCCAAAACGCCTTGACCGCGTTGTTGCGCGAGAATAATCACTATCACCAGCAAAATAATAGAGCCGACAACCCACGAACTTCGCTCGTTTAATATACTTCGCTTCTTTTCTTCCATTTAAACCGTTGTTTTATTTACTTTTCATACTAATAAAATGCCGTAAAACCGGTCATCATTTCATTCCATTCACCGTGTTCCAAAAACATTATACTTCCTTTTGGCAATTGCTTTTGTTAAAACAGAATCCGACAATCAAGATACGCAACCGGATTACGGGAATCAACGGATTATCACAAAGCCTATTGTGATCGTAAAATATGCTTTCCCTTTTAATTTTAACATGGTTAACGTAAATTCTTGACTGTGTTTTCCCAATGTTCAACAGGAGGTTCCATGAAAATAAAAAGCTATGTGGCAGGTCAATGGGTTCTGGGCAGCGGCGATTTTCGCGATTTTCACCATGCGGTAACCGGTGAAAAAATTGCCGAAGTGAGCAGCAGCGGCATCGATTTCAAAACGGTTCACGAATTTGGGCGGAAAACCGGCGGCGCGATGCTTCGAAAAATGAGTTTTCACGAACGCGGCCGAATGTTGAAAGCGTTGGCGATGCACCTGCACGAAAAACGAAAACAATTTTACCCGATTTCGTACATGAGCGGCGCCACCAAAAAAGATACCTGGGTGGATATCGACGGCGGTATTGGCACGCTGTTCGTTTTCGCCAGCAAAGGTCGACGCGAATTGCCCGACGAGCCCTTTTTTGTCGACGGCAATATGGAGATGTTGTCCAAAAACGGCACTTTTGTGGGACGCCATATTTGCGTGCCGTTGGAGGGCACGGCGATTCACATCAACGCATTCAATTTTCCCTGTTGGGGAATGCTGGAAAAACTGGCGCCAACCCTGCTCGCCGGAATGCCGGCAATAATCAAACCGGCCTCCCAAACTTGTTACATCACCGAAGCTGTTGTAAAAGAAATTATCGATTCCAAAATATTGCCGGAAGGCGCGCTTCAGCTCGTTTGTGGCGGTGTCGGGGATTTGCTGGATCATGTGGATTGCCAGGATGTGGTAACGCTTACCGGCTCTGCAACAACCGGTTTGAAACTGCGCACGCTGCCATCGATAGTGCAAAACTCTGTGCGGTTTAATATGGAAGCAGATTCGTTGAATTGCTGTATTTTAGGCAGTGACGCCACACCCGGAACAGCGGAATTTGACCTGTTTATCAATGAAATTGTCAACGAAATGACCACCAAAACCGGGCAGCGCTGCACCGCCATACGCCGGACAATTGTCCCACGCAATTGCACCGCAGCAGTGCTCGACGCGCTTCGTCAACGGCTGGATGAAATGAAAATCGGTGATCCCGCAATTGAAGGCGTAAAGGTTGGCCCGCTGGTCAGCCGCTCGCAGGTGGATGAGGTTCGCAAAGTTTTGGCGCAGCTCAAAAATGATGCTGAAATCGCTTACGGCGGTGATGAGTCCTTCGAAATTGTTGGCGGTGACTCCCAAAAAGGTGCGTTTTTCCCCAACACGGTGCTGTATTGCGATCAGCCGTTGCGCAACACTGCGCCGCACAATCTGGAAGCTTTTGGCCCGGTAACCACCGTTATGCCATACGATTCCATTGATGAAGCTGTTGAACTGGCAAAAATGGGAAAAGGCAGCCTGGTGGGATCAGTTTTTACCGGAAGTGACGCCATTGCGCGAGAAGTGGTTTTGGGTACTGCTGCGTATCACGGACGGGTTCACATTGTCAATCAGTTTTGCGCGAAAGAGCAAACCGGTCACGGCTCGCCATTACCGCACATGGTTCACGGCGGACCGGGACGCGCCGGCGGCGGGGAAGAGCTCGGCGGCATTCGCAGCGTGATGCATTATATGCAACGAACCGCCATTCAGGGACATCCGACAACGTTAACGCACATCACCCGTGAATGGATGGCCGGCGCTGCCCAACCGGAAGATCGCATTCACCCATTCCGCAAATATTTCGAAGAAATTGAGGTTGGCGACACGCTGACCACCCATCGCCGGACAATTGCAGAAGCGGATATCGTTAATTTTGCCGGCATCAGCGGCGATTATTTTTATGCCCACACCGACGCCATCGCGGCAGAGAAACACCACATCTTCAAAAAACGGGTGGCACACGGATATTTTGTGGTTTCTGCGGCTGCGGGGCTGTTTGTTTATCCGGGCGAGGGTCCGGTGCTGGCCAATTACGGGTTGGAAAATTTGCGATTTATCGAACCGGTTTACATTGGTGATACGATTCATTTAACATTAACCTGCAAACGAAAAACCGCCAAAGAACAGCGCGAAGATGAGCCGCTAAATGGCGTGGTTGAATGGCATGTGGATGTGTATAATCAGGAATCGGTGGTGGTGGCAACTTATGATATTTTAACGCTGGTGGCGATGAAAAACCAACCCAAAACAGGTGACAAATAACACTATGAGTGATGCATTTTTCTGGATTTTAATCTTCATTTTGAGTTTGGCAGTTTTAATTAAAGCATCGGATTATTTTACGCAATCGGCAGAGCAAATTGGGCTAAATCTTGGTATTCCACAATATGTGATTGGTGTAACCATCGTTTCTATCGGCACATCGCTGCCGGAGCTTATATCCTCCGTGTTGGCTGTCACCAAAGGTGTTCCGGAAGTTGTTGCCGGAAATGTGGTTGGTTCAAATATCGCCAATATTTTTCTGATACTGGCTTGCGGCGCCATTTTTAGCAAACAACGGCTGCGGGTCGAAAAAAGTTTGCTGCCGGTTGATTTGCCGCTGTTAATCGGCTCTGCATTGTTTTTAGGTATCACCGTTTACGACGATCACGAATTTACTTTTGGTGAAGCGGTGCTCTTTTTAATCGCGAATGTTGTGTTTATCGCCTACAATGTTTTCGAAAACCGCCAACGCGGAAATCGAAAAGTGGATGAATTGAATCAGCGCAAAACCTTCAACGGTGAGATCGGTAAACAATTGTTAATACTGGTTATAAGCGGTGTGTTTATCTATTTTGGCGCAAAATATACGATCGATTCGATTATCAAAATTTCAGAAATTCTGCAAATTGCAACCGGCGTGATTGCCGTAACCGCCGTGGCTTTGGGCACCTCGCTGCCGGAGCTTGCCGTCACCTACAGCGCCGCACGAAAAGGCAATGGTGGGATCGTGATTGGTAATGTGCTCGGGTCGAATGTTTTCAATACTTTTATGGTAATGGGTATTCCCGGATTAATGGCGACACTGCCATTTCCCGATTCGTTGATCAACCCCGGGTTGATTATTATGATTGTTGCAACCGCACTATTTTTGGTAGTCACAGTTGACCGGGAAATCAGTCGTTGGGAAGGCATGTTTTTTGTGCTGATTTATATTTATTTTATCGGAAAATCATTTGGATTGATGTAACAAGAAGGAGCAAAATGGCAAACGTTTACATTCCAGAAACCGGCGAGACGATCGCCGTTCATTCCATTTTTTGTATTGGCCGAAATTACGCTGAACACGCCAAAGAGTTGAATAATCCGGTGCCGTCCGAACCGATTATTTTTACGAAGCCACCCAGTTCAGTCATTCACAGCGGTGAAAAAATTGTGTTACCGCCGCAAAGTAAAGCCGTTCATCACGAGGTTGAAACGGTGGTGTTGATCGGGAAAACCGGCAAAAATATCCCGGAATCTGATGCGATGAATTTCATCAAAGCCTACGGTATCGGCATCGATGTGACCGCGCGCGATGTTCAGAGCCGTGCCAAAGAAAAAGGGCATCCCTGGGCAGTCGCAAAAGGATTCGACACATTCGCACCGCTGAGCGATTTTGTTCCCGCCAGCAATATTGCGGATGCTGCAGATATCAGCCTGCACCTTTCCGTAAACGATGAGCGTCGCCAAACCGGCAACAGCAAGGATATGCTTTTCCCGATTCCCAGGTTAATTGCATATTTGTCCAACATTTTTACGCTCAATCCCGGCGATCTGATTTTTACCGGAACACCGGAAGGTGTTGGCTTGCTCAACGAAGGCGATGAATTGGTTGCAGTGTTGGGTGATAATCTGGCAACGTTGAGAGTATCTGTCGTTCGCTGAATCGAATAAAAAAGCCGCCGATACCTTCCCGGCAACGACGGCTTTTTGACGAACGAGCTACGTGGATTTTATTTTCAAGCTGCAACTGTAACCAATCGCATATTGGTTTGGCGATTGGATGATATTTTTTCCATTGCCGGTTTAGCGGCTGTTTTCCGCATTTTTTCTTCCAGCAATTTTGCGGTTTGACGTAACACGCTAAACAATTGTTCCTGCTCAACTTCGATATCGCATTGTTGCAAAATTTCACTCAAAATTTTTTGGGCGCTTTTCGTCGTGATTGGGCTATTTGCTGTTTTGCCACTGGCTTTGCAGAAGAGAAACGCGGAAGATTGGTTGCGGTTTTCCAGATAAAAATTGAGAAAATGCAGCGTTTCCGTTGCCAAATAGATTCGCCGGACGGCTTTTCCCTTGCCAACAATATTTACAAAAATACCGGATTCATCTTCACCAAAATCGCCGCAAGGCAAAGTTTTGCCAGCCTTTGCACTCACCCGTATCGCCAATGCTTCGGTTAAAGAAATATCTGTCGTGAGCAGCAAAAACATCAACGCGGTATCCCGACGTTCACGGTTCGAGCCAACATTGAATACCAGAAATTTCCGTAGACTACTCGTTTCTTTATCTGTCAGTCCACCCGGTGTAATATTAAAATTTGACGGAAGTTGAATATTTTCATTGATTTGTGGCGCCACGGCATATCCGCTGGCTTCAAGATATTTCAAAAAATATTTCAACGTCAGCAGATAGTCTGTGTTTTTTGATTCGCACCGTTCGATACCTGTTGGCGTAATTCGCCATAAGTTCATTTTTTCGGCTCGCTTAACGGCGTTCACGTCAATGTCATTTAAACGCTCAACCTGCAGGTTTTTGTAAACCACTGGCAATTGATCGATGCAGTTTCCAATAATTGAAGCGGCAAATCTGCTGCTTTCCAAATATTCCCGAAACGGTGCGATCAATTCATGCATTGGCAAACTCCTTTTATGTTAAAAATGGTAAATATCAAAACGGTATTTTTGCGAACCTTTTCTATAAATTGTGGTAAAAGCTGATGAATATTGTTATTATTGAACTTATGTTTTTTTCGGCGAAACGAGTCATTTTGACAAAAACAGTGAACTATCGTTCACTTATATATTAAGCTAAAAATCGATTTTAGTCAAGAAAAAAATGCAAAAAATATATACTTGTGTGCACTACTTTTAAATTCAATATTTGAACAGGGTTATCGGTTATGATTCGAAAAATTTGGACAATCGTGTTGGCTGTATTACTCGTGAACAGCGCAACAATGTGGGGTGGGGAAGTCGCTTTGGATGGCGCAGAAGTGGGGAAATGGACGATGGATTATCAGGCGGCAGTGAACCTCGCAAAAGAGAAAAAATTGCCGCTGCTGCTCAATTTCACCGGATCAGATTGGTGCAGTTGGTGCATTTTGATGGAGCGAAATGTTTTTTCGAAAACGCAATGGCAAAATTATGCCAAAGAAAATGTCGTGATGGTCACGCTCGATTTTCCCAAAAACACATCAAAGGTGCCCCAAAAATACGCACAACGCAATTACGACTTACAGGCAAAATTTGGTGTTCAGGGCTATCCGACGTTCATTATTTTGGATGAGGATGGCGAAACAGTGATCGGGCAGCTTGGTGCCGCCAGAAATCCGTCTCCGGAATGGTTTATCGATCAGCTCGAAGGCATAACAATGTTCCGGGAAAGTGCGTTGGAACGAAAAGCGAAATCGCTCTCCGGTGAAAAGGTTAAAGCATTTAACGAGGTTGTAAGTGCATATAATTCAACGATTTCCGATTTTGACAATTGGCTAAATACCGGACCGACCAAAACTGAAGAGAACATCCAGATTTACCAGGCTTTTCTCAATAAAATTGAAGCGCTAAAATCCAAAATTGCAACATTTTAAACAATGGGCGAACCGGAGTTCGCCCAAAGAGTTAAGCTTCAAACACAATTATAATCCCATTTGGGACATGCCAAAAGCCGCAGCACCCAACATGCCGGCTTTATTTCCCAACTGAGCGCGCACGATTTCCAAATTGCGCGTGCCCGGTTTGATGGCAATCAGCTGCACGTTTCGGGAAATTTTTTCGACAAACCAATCACCCGCTTCGCTGACACCGCCGCCAACAATAATCATCTCCGGATTGAAAATATTAACCAGATTGGAAATTCCCACCGCAACCAGTTTGATTTCATCGTTTATCACCTGCACTGCGTCCTGCTCGTTGTTACCGTATGCAGAAAAAATATCCAATGTGCTGTCCACCTGTTTAGCAGGATTCAACATATTGTAATTATTGATCATAGCTGTGGCAGATGCGTATTTTTCCCAACAGCCGTAACCACCGCATCGGCAAGGGATGCCATTGTAACAAATGCTCATATGCCCGATTTCTGAACCGGCATAATTGCTGCCGCGAAACAGCTCACCGTTTAAAATAATACCGCCGCCGATGCCTGTGCCTAACGTTAGACAAACGATATCTTTTTTACCAACACCGGCGCCAAATTTGGCTTCGCCAAAAGCCATCAGGTTGGCATCGTTATCCACCCAAACCGGAATATTCAGCCGCTTTTCGAGCTCCGCCTTGATTGGCACATCATCCCAAAACTTAAAATTTGGTGAGTTACCGGTTAAATGCCCGCGTTCGACATCAACGGTGCCGGGCGTTCCCATTCCCATGCATTTAATGTTGAAATTGTTTTTTTCGGCGAAATCCATCGCCTCTAACGCAGCGGATGCGAGATCATCCAATATCACGCTATCCGTCTGATCGGCACGGGTAAATCGTTTGAATTCGCGCAAAATTTTTCCGTCTCCGGAACAAATACCATATTTAATTGAGGTTCCGCCTAAATCTACGCCTAGCGCATATGTTTTATTGCTCATAAATTAACCTGTTGTTGTGTTGTTAAAAAATATTTCATCCGATACAAATATTCAGGGATACTATTAATATACTAAATTCATATCAAAAAGCTATTGCAGAAGAATGTCTTAATTGGTTAACTTTTCGGGACTTAATCATAGTGAAATAGCAGCGCATCAAAAAGGGGGCTAATGTGCGCAACAAAAATGACCAACCGTTGGAAAATTTATTCGACCGGCTTTCCCGCCAATTTGTGAATGCGACTGACGCTGAATGGCGTTCGGCTGCCGAGAAATTGCTGAAAGGTAAATCGTTCGAAAAAACGTTGATCTCCCGGACCATTGAGAACATTTCACTATCACCTATTTACGGTGCAAGTGATGTGCCGGAAACATTCCCAAACGCAAATCCGGGTGAATTTCCATTCCAGCGTGGTGCAACGGCCGGTGGATTTTTTAATCGCAATTGGCAAATTGCCCAGGAAATCCGGGCGAATTCCCCCCGAACATTTAATTCGATGCTGAAAAACGATCTCAGTCGCGGACAAAATGTCATCCATTTGCCGCTGGATTTCGCTACCCGTTCCGCGATGGATCCGGATAAAGTTGCATCCGCAGAAAACGCCGTTCCGGTCAGCCGATTGGACGATTTTTCAGCCGCAATTGATGGCGTTGATTGCAGCAAAATACCGTTTCACATTTACTGCGGCGTATCCAATATCTTTATTTCTGCAATTATTGCAGCAGAATTTGAAAAACACCATCGCAATATTGCAGAACTTACAGGAAATATTGCCGCAGACCCGATCGGCGAACTGGCAACCACCGGACAACTACCAACCAGCCTGAATAATTTATACAACGAAATTGCATCGGCTGGGAAATTTTTTGCCGAACACCGGGCAAATGTTCGCAGTTGGATGATTTGCGCGGACAAATACCACAATGCCGGCGCGGATACCGTTCAGGAAATCGCCGTTGCGCTGGCAACCGGAGCAGAATATCTGCGAGCGATGCTCGAACGCGGCTTTTCTGCCGACGCAGCGATCCGGCAAATTACTTTCCAGATTGCCATCGGCGGACAATTTTTTATGGAAGTAGCCAAATTGCGAACGCTGCGGATGCTGTGGGGCAACATCGCCCGCGCATTCGGCGTTTCTGAAACCGCGATGGAAATGAACATTCACGCGGTTACCAGCCAATGGAACAAAACCCGATACGACGCGCATGTGAACATGCTCCGCGCAACCACTGAAGCGATGGCAGCAATTTTTGGTGGCTGCAACAGCCTGCAAGTTGCGCCATATGATGAGTTGCTGCGCGAGCCGGATGATTTTTCCCGGCGAATAGCCCGGAATATCCAACTCATTTTGCGCGACGAAAGCCATCTCGATGCCGTAATCGATCCGGCCGGCGGCGCGTGGTATATCGAAAAATTGAGCGATGAACTTGCCACCGCAGCCTGGCAAAAATTTCGCCAAATTGAGAAATCAGGTGGGATAATCGAAGTTTTAGAAACCAGCAGTTTACAACAGGAAATCGAAAAAACCGCCACTGAACGCGCCAATCGATTGGCAACCGGAAAAGACCGTTTGGTCGGCACAACCCGTTATGCCAACGCCAAAGAGACCGTGGAATTTTTCGAAGCGGACACAAACAGATCAATTATTGAGCACAGAAAAGCTACACTCGATAAAAACCATAATGTGGGAATGCAGGTTCAAATTGACCAATCGCGACCGATTGAATCGCTGATGAGAGCTGCCCAAAACGGTGCAACGATCGGGCAAATGCGCGAAGCTATCCGGGAATCGGATGATGCGTTTCCGCGTGCCAAACCGTTGCAAATACATCGCGCAGCAGAAGCTTTTGAATTCCTGCGATTGGCAGTTGAGCGTTATTCTGGAAAACAGGAATATCCGCCGAAAGTATTGCTGCTAAATTTCGGTGAGCTTTCCGAATACAAACCGAGAGCCGATTTTGCGCGGGGATTTCTGGAAGTTGCAGGATTACAAGTTACTGATTCTGCTGCGGTTACATCCGTTGAAAATTCAATTGGCGAGATCGCAGAATCACAGCCGAAAATAGTGGTTTTCTGCGCAAGCGACGAACGATATCCCGATTTTGTGGCAGAACTGACGACATCGCTGAAGGCGCAACATCCCGCAACCGTGGTTGCGCTGGCAGGTTATCCGCAGGAGCACATCGAAAGTTTCAGTGCTGCGGGCGTTGACGAATTTATCCACATCCGCAGCAATATTGTGGCAACGCTTAGTTCGTTACTGGAAAAATCGGGCATTATTTGATACAGTTTTCCGCGATTATTTGGATTCTGTGTCCGATTTTTTGATTTGGTTGACCAATTTGATTATCGGGTCGATGATCACCAGTTCCACCTGACCGCGCGATTTTTTGGCAGCAGTCAACAGTTCCAGATTCCGCTCGACCCACATATCAGACGGCTGCGTTCCCGAAACATAGTATTTGCCAGCCAACAATCCCACTTCGCAAACGTCGCTCAAATCCCGCGACAACGATTCTATCTCCCGCAATACTGGCGATTGTGCAATTATTTTCTCCAGTTCGAGATGATTGCGTTTCCAATGTTTTAACTGCTCAGACACACGGAACTGATTCTGGTCGTTGGGATTGGCAATCAACGAATCGACCAGCATTGCAAATTCCCGGGCGACCATCGATTCCGGACGAGCAGCATCCACAACGCGGGTGAGGGGAGAGGTAGCGGTATATTTTACGCCGCGACTGTGGCGGGCATATTTTTCCAGCGGCTCAACCACATCAACCAACGTTTTCAGCGCAGAAATATCCTGATTATTGGTCAACCGTCGCAGCATCATTTCGTAATTTTTGTGGTGCAGCAAACCGTGTTCTTCCAGCAAAAAGCTGATTCGCGCCATCCGGCGATACATGTCGTCGATATTGCGGACGGTCGATGGCGACCACAGCCGCTCGGCGATGGCTGCCGTACGCGGCCAAATTCTGGAATCGATCGTTTCCGGCGATACCATTTCCGCCCACATCGTTGCTTCACCGCCTAAAATATTCTCCAGTTCCTTTTCCGAAAGTTTTGTTCCGGCCGGGACCGGATCGTTCAAATAATGAAACGATGCGGGTTGAACCAGATCGATATAATAGCCGTTTGACAAAATCCCGCGATAGCCTTCTTTTGCCGCGTTGATCAAACTTTCGATGCCGCGCCACGAATGAATAATTGCCGTTTTGGGCAGTGATGGTTGTAGAATTTCATCCCACCCGATCATTTTTTTGTTGTTCGCTTCGAGTATTTTGATGATACGTTGGTTAAAATACGTTTGCAGCGCATGATTGTCCGCAATATCATTTTTCTTCATAAACGACTGAATTGCTTCGTTTGCATCCCAATGTTTGCCATTGTTTTCATCGCCGCCGATGTGAAAATAGGCATCGGGAAACAGGGCACACATTTCACCAAAAAACGTCTCCAAAAATTCGTACACTTTTTCATTCGTCGGGTCGAGTGTCGGATTGAGAATGCCCCAGTTGCGCTCAATTTGATACGGTCCGGGCGCGCTGCCCAACTCCGGATATCCGACCAGCCAACTGGTTGCGTGCGCCGGCACATCAAATTCCGGCACAACCCGGATGCCGCGTTCGGCAGCGTAATCGATCACTTCGCGGATTTGCTGTTGGGTGTAATAAAATCCGTCGGAGCCTTTTTCATGCAGCAGCGGAAATGTTTTGCTCTCGACGCGGAATCCCTGATCATCCACCAAATGCCAGTGTAGCACGTTCATTTTTACGGCAGCCATGCCATCCAGATTGCGTTTGATAACATCCATCGGCATAAAATGGCGGCTGATATCGATGAGTAATCCCCGCCACGGAAAACGCGGCGAATCCTCGATGGTTAGCGCCGGAAAAAAATAGCCTTTTTCATCGGCGGATAGCAATTGCAGCAACGTTTCCATTCCCCGCAAAATGCCGATATCATTTTGCGCCGTAAGCACAATTTTCTCGCTGGAAATTTCCAGTTTATAAGACTCATCAACGCCCAACGCCAGATTGCCGGCTTCGCGGCTGTTGATTACCATTGCGCCAGCTTTGCCCGGCTCCGCTTTGGTCAAAAAATGTTGCGGGAAAAACAATCCGGTTTTGCCGGAAAGCCTGCGCAAAAAACGGGTCGCGCCGCTATACAACCGCTCATCAAAGCTGCCGGTCAATTCAACTGTGAAATCGGCTTTGAGCAAAAATTTACCTTCGTGCAACTCAATATTTTTGGGGATTGGCATCAGCGCCGGTAAATTTTGGGCAATTGCGGGAATTGAAATTGCGATCGAAAAAAACATTGCAACAACTACCAACATCAGGTGAGATTTCATTTTTTTCCTCTACTGCAATTCGGTTTCAGCGATTCAGGTTGGGCTAAAAAAAGATCAGGTGCATGCGAACACATGCACCCAATTTATGTATAATCAACAATTTACATCAACAGTAGAAAAATTATTTTGTCAAGATCATGCGTCGGGTTTGGACAACCCCGTTGGCGTTCAGGCGATACAGATAAATGCCGCTGGCCAAATCGCTGGCGTCAAAAGTGACGCTGTAGCGACCGGGGGATTGCCTTTCTTCCACCAGCGAGCGGACTTCACGTCCCAACACATCGAAAATTTTGAGCGATACTTTTCCGTTTTCTGCAATATCGTAAGCAATGGTTGTTGCCGGGTTAAACGGGTTGGGATAATTCTGGTGCAGTTGCGCCGATTGGGGAATCTGCGAGTGATCGCCTTCGATGCCAACCACAACCGTTTGTTTTTTGACGAGCCGCAAATCTTCGATAAAAATCCTGCCGGAAACAGCCGAATTTCCGGCGTCGTAACCAAGTTGGAAGCTGTCGAACCGGAGGGCACCCTGAAGATTGCCATCGCCGAGCCAAGTTCCTGTGGGATCGTTTGCCAAATCCCACGAAACCAGCCGCCAGCCTTCCCAATCGATGGCTTTCCAGGTGCTCACTTCGTGATCGGTTGCGCCGCCATTTGGGGCGTTTTCGTCGATCGCGAAACGGAACAGAGTGCCGCTGCCATCGCCGTAAACATAGCATTGCAGCACATACGACGTATCAAACAGCACGTTGCGCGGCGCGCCGCCGTTGAGATATTCACGGACCAGATGCGAACTGGCTGAAGTATCCCATTCGTAATTCAGGAAAGCAGACTTCCGGGGACGCGGCACTGGCAAAACAATACCGGAAGTGTAACCGAAATAAGTGGTTGGCACAACCACACCAACCGTCGATCCGCTGCCGGTCGGCTGCCACCAGTCGCCGGGAAAAGTGAAATTTTCAACCATTATTGTTTCGGTGTAAATTTCGCCGGCAGTTCCGAAAACAACTTCCGTTCCGCTGCTCATCGGATTACCGAGTGTGTCGGTAATTGCGTTTGTCAAAGAAACAGTGTAGCTCGCATTCGGCATCAAATTTTCATCCGCCTGAATTGAAAGAATCGAATAATCTTCCGCACTGGTCACCGAATAATCGAATGGCACGGCAACTCCATTTTTGCTGAGAAAAACGGATGTTTCATCAACGGTTGCGGGATCGACAAATTCATCAAATACAAAAGTGATCACTTCATCGATCGCAAAATTATCTTCGCTGGATTGCAAATTGGGATAGCTTTCGGTGATGCGCGGACCCACAAAATCCTGATCCAGCGTCCGGAAATCGAGCTGAAAATCATCGCCTTCGGTGCCATCGCCGTTGCCGTCGAGCTGGCGTCCGTTGACATCGCTGGCGCTGGCGGAAAGCGTCATTGTGTAATCGGTTGCGAACTGCAAATCGCCGTCAATAACGATAGTTACAGATTTGCTATCGCTCGCCCAATCGAGATTTCCGACGGTTACTGCGGGGTTGAAATTCACAGCACCAGCAAATGTTGCCGGATCCATCGTTTTTGAAAATGCCAGTTCGATGTTGTTATTCACCGGAATGGTATCGCCATCCGCGGGAAAACTGGTGACAATCACCGGCGCAAATGAGGGAATCGGATCGGATTCGAAAGCACCGGAGGGCAGCGATTCGTTCCAGAAACGGTCCAGCGCAGTGGCAAAATACCAGTACGAGCCGTTGTAATCCTGCGTTCCGTCAAATGAATCTGTGTAATCGAAATTTGTGTTGCCAAAGGCAATCTGGATGATTTCATCGGTAGTCACGTCCAGTTGGTTGTCCTCCGATCGATACACCGCAAACCACAGATTGTCGGTGTTGCCAGCCGGCGGCGTCACCAGAATTTGATAGTTGAGATCGTCGATTTTGTTGAGCGCAATGGTCGGATTCGCCGGCGGCGTATCGTCAATCAATCCGGTTGCCCGAATTTTGGCTTTATGCTGGAAAAACCGGGATTTCGCGACGTCCCAATATTCCTCATCCCGCCAGGAAGCGTAGCTGAAAAATTGCACGCCATCTGCCCAGGAAACGGTGCGGACTGTGTTGATGATTGATTCGTGGCGACCGAACAGGTTGCTGGTCGAGAAATTGTCGGAGAACAATCCCACCGAATACAATCGTCCGGCTTGAATTGCGGGCTGGATAAAATCGCTCCAGCAATTCGGGCAACCGCCTTCCAGCACGCTGTAAATATCGGAAGCGCTGCTCCAGTGGTAGTGCATCCCGACAATCTGATCGATGTAGCCTTCGTTTAACCACAACGCTGCATCCTGATAAACAGAGCCGTAGCCTTGCCAACCGCCCCAATTATAGCGACCGAGCGCGGCAGGGGAGAGGCGCACCCACGGTTTTACCACCTGAATGGAATCGTGAATGGCATGAACGAGTTCGGTAACCGAGGAACGCCAATATTCTTCCCACGAACCGTAGCCAGAAGGAATGCCGCCGCTATACGGCGTAAATTGGTCGTATAAATACCGGCCAGCACTATTGATACTCATATCGCGATATTGTTCTTCGGAAACCATTCCGTCCGGCCAACCGTCTTTTTCACGAGCCAGATTTTCCCGAGCCAACTGCAGGGATTTACCGCTGTTGCTGTGTTCGTTCCAGCGCACAAAATCCATGTGCACGCCGTCGACATCGTAATTATTGACGATTTCCAGCGCGACATCGCGGAGATGATCGCGGACTGCGGGGATACCCGGCGAAAGCCAGATCAGTTCATTGGGCATCGGGTTGCCGTCCTGATCTTGGCAAATCCATTCCGGATGTTGCTGTGCCGGTGTTCCGGCATATGCGAATCGGGATTCGAAGGTATTGAACCAGGCGTGCAGCTCCAATCCGCGAAGGTGGGCTTGCTCAACCGCATATCCTAACGGATCAAATCCGGGATCCTGAAAATTGACCTGTGAACCCCACGGCTCTATCGCAGAGGGATAATACACCGAGCCATACCGTCGGACTTGCCATAGCACCGAGGTCATGTTTGCCTGAACGTGATCGTCCAGTACTTTGCGGATCAGCGCTTTATTTTCTTCTGCAGAGTTGGATGGCTGTAGCCAGTTGAAATCCACAACCCATGTCGCTCGGAACTCCGTATTGGGTTGCGCGATAATTGCCATCGACCAGCAGATCATAATTAACCAAAACAGTCGCTTCATGAAAACATACTCCATTTTGTTAACAAACTTAGTAGCGATTAAATAATTCATTTTCCGTGCCGTTGAATCAGCAGCACGGAAAATGAATTATTCTTTTTTACATAAAAAAGCCGGTGGATGTTGGCCACCGGCTTATATTTAAGAATACGGCTGTTTACTTCGTAAACATCATCTTTCGTGTTTGAAGTTTTCCATCAAAAGAAATACGATAGAAATAAGTACCTGAAGCCAAGCCTCTTGCATCGAAATCGTACTCATAAGTTCCTGGCTGCATAGTCTCATTAACTAATGTTTTAACCAATTGGCCTGAAACATTGTAAACCAGAAGTTTAACGTGCGCTGCTTTTTTCAAAGCAAACGGTATTTTTGTCGTCGGGTTGAAAGGGTTCGGGTAGTTTTGTTCTAGTTCGAAATCTTTAATGATGGCTACACCATTATCTACCTCAATTATACCAACAGGATTTGCATTTGTCCATTTTTTGATAACATGGCCATCGAAGTCAGAAGTATATACTGTCCAACTTCCGTCGTTTTCTTCATGAAAAGCAACTCCACGAGGAGACCAAAAGCCTGAATCGGGTGCCACAGCACCAGCTGGATCTCCCAATACTGGCTTTAATTGGTAACCAAGGCTATCCAAAAGTTCGCCATTTACAGATTCACCAGTTAATATATTAGTCTTAATTTTATACCAACCAAAATATGGAGGAGCTGCTCCCCAATGGCTGCCTGCCCACACCCAGCCTGCCGGGTCAACATTTACACTATGAATGTTGAATCCTGATCCATTTGGTCCCAAGAGAGAATCTACAACTTCATATGTAGCGTCAGGTCCATCCTCACTGTGATAATGTATTATCCCAGACGCGTCGGATAATGTGCCTCGATAAATATCTTTACCATCTGGCGATACAACTAAAGCACGAGAAAGTGGATCGAGTGCATCCACGGCGAAATTATACAAGTCAAAATTTTCATCCAGGATTATAAGTGGGGAACCGCCAGGTACCACTTTGGAAATATAGACATAGCCATTCGCATCTGCAGCGGCTTGGGTTAATGATGTTGGTCCTTCATCATTAAAATTGTACCTATTCATAAACTCACCGGTTTGAGCATTTATCCGATACAAATAACCATTAGAACAAAGAATATTGCCATTATGGTCTAAGGCAAGTCCACGGCCAGTAGATGTTAATGTGTCCGGTAAACCATCGATCATCCCAGTTGCATAGACATGTAACTCAGTTCCATCCGGATCAAAAACATGAAGACCTGAAACGACAACACCATTTGAAAGAGTATCGACTTTAGCATAAGGCTGTACCCAGATTTTTCCATCATTGTCAACAACCACACCATGTGGAGATCTAATTTCCACAAAATCTTCAACATATTTATACTGAGCTTGAATAGAACTAAAACTCAAAAACCCGATCACAAAAAATGAGAGTAGAAACCTCTTCATATTGACCTACCTTTCAGTTAGATAAATAATGAATGAAATAAAGTAAACTAAAATTATTGTAGCGTATTGGTTTCCTGTCAATCACCTCCAATCTGCTAGTGTGCCGATTTTAGTTTCGCCCGTAGTATGGTGCACCCATTTTAAGCATATTTACTTTTAATAATTGATGGACTATTCCGGATTCTTGCACGTGGCGACGATTAACATACATAAAGATATCATTACCCCATTCTATATCGAATACTTCACTTACACCCGAACTGCCATTGGGTATCCAAAGTCCTGGGTAAAGTGGTTCGAAACTGCCATCCGGGTGAACAATCAGGATAGGATCATCGGTATTCATACCAAGATACATATTACCTGTCTCGTCAAACGTCATAGTAAAAATTTCTATATTTGCACCTAATGCGCTCGTTAAATTGAACACTTCTTCGCTGGGTCCTAGATTTCCAGGTACATTTATTGGGTTTCGCCATACCTTTTCCAGCGTATCAGGCGTCGTGCCGGCAACATATACATAACCATTATAAACTCTTAAAGCTTTAATGAATATTCCTGGATAATCTGCAACAGTCTGAAAATTACCGTCACTATCAACTGATGTAATATTGTCACCTTCACCGGCAATATACATAAATCCGGTAGCGTCAAAATCGAGATCATAGTTGTTGTCTGGCATATTGGATAAATAGGTTTCGCTAGTAGTACTACCAGATTGTAAGCGATAAAGTCTATTGGTTTTTCGAACAAAATACAGATTTCCATTCGGACCAATTCTCATATTATCCGCTTTGATAACACCCGTTGATGTTGCAAAATTCACTTCCGTTGTATCGACACTGACACGATCAATACGCCTCGGAGTAATGGAAACATATAGGTTTTCATCTTTATCAATTGTGATACCAAAAAGCTGCTCACTTCCCGGGCCATAAATTCCATAAGGCAAAATAGCGTTTTGCAATGAATATCTCATTATGTTACTGAAACCAAAGGCCCCGACCACAGCAACTTTTAATTCCAGAGAATCAGCGATAATATTTGGCGTCGAAACAACAATCTGATTGGCGTTTGCAGAGACTACAGTAGCTCGATCTTTACCAAAAAATACCAAGTTCTCATCCATAACTGTCGAAAAATTGTTACCATGAATTGTAACAGTGCCAATCCCAGCCAGCCCGGCATCCGCCGGTTCCACCCCGGTAACAACCGGGTTAGGGCGATCTGCAGGCTCGTCATCCACATACAAACTTGGTGTTGCACTTTTTTCGCAGCCGGAGATGACGATCGCCAGTCCGGTTAAGATGATCACCAACACACGTTTTAAAGTGGTGAGGTTCATTTTTTATCTCCATTTACAAATGGCTTTAACATCAACCTTTTTTAATTTATCAGAATGCAAAATTGAAAGAGAAACGTTGCACGTTGTCGAAAACGCCGAAAGGCGTGTACGCATAATCCAGCGCGATACGTCCGCCACGGTCGCCATAATCGAAAGAAACACCGGTTCCAAAAGATACATCACGTTCGTCAACATCGCTGTGATAACCGGCTCGCAATGCAAAAATATCCATGAACAAATATTCTGCACCAAACATCAGCTGTTCTGGTGCTGCGCGCGGATGGTTAACATCTGCAGCGATAATAAGCGAATGCGGGCTGTTTTCGGGAACAAATAAATCCGCAACATCCATCGAAATACCAATGTTGAAAATCAGCGGCAGTTGAAAACCTTCGCTCTCAAAACGGACTTCTTCCGAAAAGTTGCGGACAGACATTCCAAATGCCAACGAACGGAATCCAGTTTTGTAAATGGTTCCAAAATCGAACGCCAGAACACTTTCCGAATAGTTTTTGGAAATGTTTTCGCCTCCATCGGGGTTCGGAATTAAGCTGCTGGTTAGGTCTTGCCCTGTGTATTTGATGTGTGCGCCAAAAGCAAATTGTTCCGAAAGCTGCTGGGCATATGCAACACCAAACGAGTAGGCATTCGGCGAGAAGTTGTCCGTTGGCTTATACCCACTTTCGACGGATCCGTCTACTACCGTTCCTAAAAATTCACCATAGTCAACACTCAGCATGCTTATTGCGAAAGTACCGTATCTGCCATTGGCCGGACGGAAAGCAATACTGCCGGAGTAATGAACAATATCCGCAATCCATTGATTGTAGCTGAGGGAAAAATCCATATAAGCTGGTGAAAGCGCCATCGTTGCGGGGTTGTAAAAAACAGACATTGCACCACCGTTCATGGCTGTAAATGCTTCACCCAAAGCAGCAACCCGGGCGTCTGTCGGCACGCTCAAAAACTGGAATCCGGTTTGCGCTAATTTGGGATCAGCAGCTCTGGCATTCAGCATTAACACTAATACGCCCAGCCAGGCAAATTTGATGATCGATAGCTTTATTTTCATTCTATTTAGATCTCCCAAACTGTTGAGATTGCTTAAGTTACAATTCCTGTTTATTACCGGATGATGACGAACTTCCGGGTGATATTATCACCCTTCCGGTAGAGCAATTGGCTCGGATCTTCGGGATTGTAATAATCGTTGGTTACTTCGATGTATGCAATATAAATGCCCGAAACAACTATCTGGCGGGATGAGGTAACCAAATCCCAGAATTCATCACCGCTACCATCCGTGTGCTCAATTTCGCGGATCAGATCACCGCGTTCGGTAAATATTTTAATGATACATTCAGCCGGCACATCCAGAAAAGCAATCCTTTCGGAGCCGTAGCCCAATTCCAGCGAGAGTGCAGCCCGAACGTTATACGGGTTCGGCACAACACGAACAGCATCCAACGCTGTTCCGGCAGGACGCCGTAACCGGGCGGGATCGTTGGTTTGGGTGTAAAACCGGCTGCTTTGTAACGATCCGGCAGGATTGATACCACCGTTGTTATTTGTCCCATCGTCATAGGATACAATATAATAGTAATAATCGAAACCACGAGCGGCGGTAACATCATCAAATTGACCGGTTCCTGCAGGTAGCTCGGCGATCATCTCATATGTCGTATCCGGTTGCCCGAGTGCCCGGAAAATTTTGTAACCTGCAAAGCCAGGGTGTGATTCTGCATTATTCGACCAGGTTAACTGAATCCGGTCACCACCGGAAGCAACTTCAAAGATATCCGGAGGTGGGGGAGGGAGAGTAATATCGAAACCTGAATTCCAGTTGGCAATGGCGCGGTTAAATGTTTGGAAAATCGAGTCTTCCCCGGTATATACCCATGCATCTTTGTATTCGTCACGGTCGGTTGTTGTCCCGCCATTCGGCAGAACGAAAGGACCGCTATTGTTCACCCAGTTAAGCCCGACTTCGATCCGTTTTTCCCAGCTGATTCCAGCCGCAGCTTCTGCCATTACAATAGTTACACTATCGCCAGCCGCCAACGTATAACCGCCGAAACCTTGCGTTTGAGATAAGCCGCCGGCACCGGGATCTTTTAAATCCGCAAAATCATCACCGACCAAATCCGCATGGCGAATAGGCGGGTGCCCGGCGGTCATGATACCGTATTCAGTGGTCATGTTATTGGGATTGTACTGATTGTTAAAATTCGCCTGGTTAAACGTGCCGTCGGAATCCTGATACCAGGTTGTTTTGGGCTGCAAAATATCGTCCGATTTATCCGATGCGGAAACATCGGCATGAATGGTGACAACGCCGACATATTGCGGCGCAGCCAGCCGTCCGGTTGTGCGATAGTCCGGTGCACCTATATTATCGAACACCTGACCGTCGGAATCGGTTGCCCGGGAATGGCGACCATGCCAGGAAAACTGGGCACGAAACGGATCCCCAAAAGCGGGATCTTCACCACGGGCATCGTTCACGGTGTTTTCACCCCAGGTTGCGGATTGTGGCATAAAATTTTTGCCGTAAGCGCCCATTTCTTTGGATACCGCATAGCGATACTGCCACAAGACCCACATATCTTCGATGGTTTGAGGGTTGGTAGTGCCGTTTAAATCGACCACACCATTGTTCTTGAATTTGTATTCGTAGATAAAATAATTGTCGTGGTATTGTTGGGAGAACGCATAAATAGTTCGCGTAAATTCAACACCCATTGATGTTTGCACCCGGTTGATGATGACACGATCAGCTTTTTGGTTGGGGTCAACATCATCGAGGATATCATCGAATTGCAGGGTAGAGGAGATGTTGCCATCGACAATTACTGTCGGGTGCTCAAAACGCCCGATCATCCGGAATTCAACCGGCATGGTTTCGTTCGCTTCATCCCAATGCCGTGGTCCGGAGTGGACTACTTTGTGAGGATAAACCACGCCACCCACTAAATCGCTGTAGTTTCTTGCACCGATCCACATGCCTTTTGCAGCTTGCATGTCCTGATCACGATATTCCGCCGGCCAGCGCAACCCGTCCTGCTGGTCGCTGACTAACCCACGACGGGCGGTTTCGGGCTCGCAGCCAATCGCCATATACCAGTTGTGCAAAGATCCCACTTTGATCCATTTGGTTTCCTGAGCGCTGGCTTTTTCGGCTGTAAAAATGGTCGCGAAAAAACTCAGGATCAGCAATACCGGCAAGGTTTTTGTGAGAAAATGTTGACGATTTCGCATCATTCTTTTTATCCTAAAGTTAGGTTTTCCAATAGTTTGCACGTTAGCAAAGTCGATATTAAAAATTGAAATTGAGTTTCACGCCAACGTAAACATCCCGGGGATTCAGGAATTGCAAATATGTCATACCCGGGTTATCGATATAAGATTTTTTACTGATACGTTCTTCGTTGCGTCGCGCAATTGCCGGATCATTTTCCGGATTTAGTTCCAACGGATCAAACGGGACATCGGACGGGCGATAATCACCCGGCTTGTCGTCGCCATAACCGTTGGCGGGAATATAGCCGAACTCGTTGGTAACGCCTTCGGGCAAACGCAATGAACGCATATAGCTGGTAAAATCTGTTCCATCCACAAATCCGGTCGGTAACGATCCGCTAAAAGCCCAGTTTTTGAAGTTGAACAGGTTAAATGCATCGATAAAAAACTCAACTTGCATGGGCTTGAAATCGAATTTGCGCGATAATTTTAAATCAAATCCTTTATAATCCTGCCATTGCATATTGTTCTGCAAACCTGAAATGAAGGTGTTGTTTGTCCAGGTGAAATACACACCTGAGCGCCAGACGCCCAGCAAACCAAGCTGCCAATTTTCCAACACGTGAAATCCGGCAAATTCCGGTCCAAAATCGCGCGGTGTATAAAAATTAATGTTGGCTCGCCAAAAGGGTCTTGCAACCGGTTTGGATTGGGTGGGGGGATTGTCCCGTAGGTATTCGCGCTGGTCTGTCGGGTTTTCGAAAATCTGGCGAATGCCGAAGAAACCGGAAGAGGAAACATGATAGGTGTAGTTAAAGAATCCTGAAAACCAATCACCGCCTCGTTTTTCCAAAGTAAATTCCAATCCGCGAATATCCTGATAGAAATTGCTGGTTGCGAGGCTATATGTCACTTTACCGTTTGCGTTTTGATATCTGGTGGTGCTGGGCTTATCGCTGATATCGCGGTAGTAACCGGAAACTCGCATCAAATAGCGGTCGAACAACGAATGTTCGTAACCCAGTTCATATGCCACCGTTTTCTGTAACGGTAAATTTGGATCGGAAATAAAGCTGACCCGATTGCCGGTGACGCGGGTTACTTCGTAAAGATTTTCCGCTTCCGGCATTTGACGGAAATGTCCGTAATTGAAAAACAATTTGGCATATTCGGTAATCGGGTGAGATACTGCCAATCGCGGACTCAGAAAGACCTGTTTGTCCGTATCAACCTGTTCAAATTCGCCTTCTGTTCCCGTTGCAAAATCGCTGGAATAGAAACCTTGATCATACGGGTCGACATTAAACCATTTGCCACCGGGGCTTAAATAATCCAAACGAAGTCCCAAATTGGCGATCAATCCTTTAAATTCCAGTTTGTCCTGCATGTAAACCGCACCGCGCAACGGGCTGCGGTTGTATTCGGTAAACGGACGCCCTGTCGGTAAAACAGTATTTACTGCGCCATAACTGACATCGTGTTTGCTGTAAACAACTTCAAAACCCGTTTTAAACAGATTGATTCTGTCCAACTGTGAAGTCAGATCAAAACGGAAGGTTGTTGTTTTAAAAATTGAGGTGTCAAATGCGTTTGCGCGAACACCCATCAACATCCCATCGATGCCGTTGACAAGCTCTTCTTCGTTTCCGAATGGCGCCTCGTCAGTGAAATAACCGGGCACAATTTCATATATCCGGTCATTGTTACGCTCCCGGTTTGGACGCGTATTATAATCAACCTGGGTATGTTCAAGTTTTACTTCATAAAACGTTTTCGAGCTTACCGTATTGTTCAATTTGGCTGAGAGGCTGCGCCATTCAACGTCGGTGAGTGCCCAATATGAATCATAAAAGATGCGGCTGTTGGTTGTAAATCCGGCATTTGTGAGGGTGTTTGCAATGCCTTCTGCACTCCGGAAATATCCCGGTGCGCCAACATCGTTGCTGCTCACAGATTCAACCTGGTTGAGATAACCGGATATACTCAACTTCATAGATGAAGTAATATCAGAGGTTAGTTTCAACAAATAATTGTTCTGGCGATATGAATCGCGGCTGAGCGGAAGCATGTACATTTCACGCTCTCCGCGATACGATGCGAAAAAGCGCAAATTACCGAGCTGACCTTTCAGCACCGGTCCGCCAACACCTGCATCGATCACATAATCGGATTCCGTAATATCCAATTGTCGGCGATGTTGCCACAAAAACAGTCGTTGGGCAGCTTCCGGGGTCAAATCGTTGCTGGGATCGTCATCCTGCAGCGATAGCGCTGCAATGGTATTCCAGCCATCGAATGCCGGATATTGAGATTGTAGATTTTCATCCCAACCACCATTTTCCGTGCCGACAAAAGCAACTTCGGGATCAACATACGGGCGAACCCAATATGAGTTAGGATCATTAAATGAGGGGCCAAAATGTTTGGCTCCAGGTGCACTATTCCGGAATGTAATTGTACCGGAGTAGCGATTAGGACTGCCCTCCTTTGTGATAACGTTAATTAAACCCGCCTGAATATTTCCATATTCGGCGTTAAATCCACCGGTTTGGATTTGAACTTCCTCCACAGCGCTGAGGCTTACACCGGTAATCGGTTCGTTATTCCGTTCATCACGCAGCGTGATGCCATCCACCTGAAACGCCAGTTCGTTGGAAGCGCCACCGCGAATAGACAATCCCAAAGCACCGGCTTGCAGTCCAATCACTTCGTTAACGGATTGAACGGGAAGCGCCTCGATTTGGGCGGATTCGATGTTCGCTGTACTCGCGGAAACGTCAGGCTGAACAACCTTGCGTTCGGCAATAACAGTTACTTCGCTGCCGGAAACCAACACAGAAACTTCGAGATTAAAATTAATTTCTGTCGTCTGGTTGATGTTAACCCGGGTTTCAGTCACAACTACATCTGTGTAACCAATCATGTTGGCGCGAACATTATATGTCCCGGGCGGGACATTCAGAATAACAAAGTAACCGTCAACATCTGCAGATGCACCTAATACAGTACCTTCAATAATGATGTTTGCACCGGGCAATGCTTCGCCGGTATTACCGTCTTTTACAATACCGGTTATTTTACCCGTTGTATTTGCATGCAAACTAAATAAAGCACCAAAAAGAAGGCACAAAACCAACAGAAACGGTTTTTTCATGCAACCACCTATTGATTATGTGATAGATTATTGGAAATACGAATGTTTATTTTATAAAGCCAAATCAGTAAAGCAGTAAAGAATTGGGAGTAGGGGAGTACCATGATCATTACGATCCAGTAATTTGTTGATTAACGTGTCATTGACAATGTATTAAATTTTATTTCAATTGTAAATAAGTTTATATTTTCCAGCGTTTTATTCCACCTTTTTTTTGTCTGAAAAGCATACAATTACACCGCTATTTCAAAGCATTTCCTCATAAGCTGATCAAAATAGTGTCAGTTTGGAAATTTTAGTGCTGGTCAGCCCAAAAATGAGGATAGGTTATAAACAGGATATAAAACGTAATAATGAATATTAGAGGTGAAGAAACAAACTCATGCGACTGATTGGACAAAGGTAATGGAAAACATTTTATGTAAACTATAAAAATTATAAGGGAAACAATAAAAAGGGGAGAAATTGGGAAATTCAACTTTACATAATATAGATTATATTAATAATCTGCGTATACTGCTAAATATGGCAATTTGTCAATCAGACAGTGGATTTGCTATTGAGATGCGCGTTGCACCTGCCCGCTTTATTTGATCGATAATTTCAATATAATCTTCGTATTTTGCAAATCGTGTGGTTTGCAGTGAGATAACCAGGTTAGGATTCGATAACAATCTTTTCCGGAGTTGCCGCTCAACATTATAAATCTGGACAGGTTGATTATCCAGCAATATTGCCCCGGCATCGTTTAACAATACAACAGCAAGGTTGCCTGGATGGACCGGTGTAACTTCTGAATGCCATTCCGGTAATACGAGCCGTAATCCCCTTTCATTAAATATGGTTGTGCAAACCATAAAGAAGATAAGCAATAAAAATGCAATGTCTGCCATCGATGCCGATGGAATTTCAATTGACGGCTTTTGTTTAGTGATTTGCATGGCTTCTCCTGAAATTTTTCCAAGTTATTCATTGAAATATTTGACAAATGCCATGCCACAACAACAAAAAGCAATAAAATTGCTATAATTACATGTTTATATTGAATTAACGTAGTCTGGTTGACTAAAATTTTCAATAATCCTGCCGTGCATTTTGCAAGATCCCGCGATAATTGAAGAGCAATTTGGTTAATGAATTGTAGATTTTCACTATGGTAACGCAGTAACCCGTCGATAGTTATTAACAGGCAGCACGGAGATAGCTGCAAGAAATAAAGGGATTTTGTTCACAAACCAAAGGGAATTGGGAAATGAACTATTACGGTGAGCCAACCCACAATAATTTTTCTAAAGAGCAAATTGAAACGCTGAAAGATATTTTGACAACCCTTAACCAATTGTCAGATGACCAAAAGCGTGAGTTGCATATTGGTTCGTTGGTCGTTCGTTTGTTGACGAATGACGGTTTGCTGTGGTCGCAAATCGATCAGGTGCAAACCAATACGTTTAGCATGAATTAGGTTTACTCCCCTCCCCTGTTTTTATCAATCGGATAATTCAGGGGAACGGGTTTTTGGGATTGGCTGAATGATCTTTTAAAATGAAACTTCCTGATCCATTGGCGGCATCCCGTCAATGTCCGGTGCGTAATCGGTGAATTTACCATAATTTTTCAGGAAGGTAAGTTTTACGGTGCCGATGGGACCGTTTCGGTGTTTACCGACGATGATTTCCGATACGTTTTCAACTTCTTTGAATCGCGGATCATCGTGATCTTTGAGATAAAATTCTTCGCGATAAACAAACATCACCAAATCCGCATCCTGTTCGATAGCGCCGGATTCCCGCAAATCCGATAGCATCGGGCGTTTATCCGGGCGTGCTTCCACTGCGCGGGAAAGCTGTGAGAGCGCCAAAATAGGAATGTTCAATTGCTTCGCCAACGATTTCAGCGAACGCGAAATAAACGATATTTCCTGTTGACGGTTGTCCAATCCTTTGGGTCCGTCCATCAACTGCATGTAATCCACCACCAACATTCCGATGTTTTTTTCAATCGCCATTCGCCGGGCACGCGAGCTCAATTTGATGATGTCCAATCCTGCTGTATCATCAATATAAACAGGTGCTTCGTAAAGCTTTCCAGCATACCGCAACAGCTTGTTCCACTCTTTATCGCTCAGTTTTCCGGTGCGCAATCGCTGCGAATCGACCATTGCTTCAAAACAAAGCATCCGCTGAACCAATTGCATATCGCTCATTTCGAGACTGAAAATACCGACGCCAAAACCGCCTTCCAGCGCAGCGTTCCGGGCAAGATTTAACGCAAACGCTGTTTTTCCCATTGACGGACGACCGGCAAGAATAATCAAATCGCTTTTCTGGAATCCGGCGGTCATATTGTCCAATTGGGCAAAACCAGACGGAACGCCGATGATGCCGGTGTGATCCATATGGTGCAGCCGTTCGGCTTCTTCAACGGTTTCGTTGACGATGCTACCAATATCGCGAAACGATTTTTCTTTCTGGTTTTTGAGCAAATCGAAAATGTTTTGCTGAGCTTTGCTGAGCACGCCTTCAACTTCTGCCTGGCTGTCGTACGATTCCGTGAGAATATCCGTGCAGGCGCGGATCAATTTTCGCAGCAACGCCTTTTCTTTCACGATTTGCAGGTGATATTCGATATTCGCGGATGACGGCACCAGCGATGCCAATTCTGCCAGATAGGCGGCACCGCCAATATCTTCCAGCGTTTCCTGTTTGTTCAGCTCCTCGGTGAGTGTAATAATATCGATAGGCTCATCTTTTTGATACAGCGACATCATCGCCAGAAAAATTTTCCGGTGTGTTTCGCGATACAAATCGGTTTCATCGATGCGCTCCAGCGCGATGGCGGTTGCCTCGCGATCGAGCAGCAGCGCACCCAAAATATACCGTTCGACATCGACAGCCTGTGGCGGAACACGTCCACCCGTTGCCAGCGCTTCGTCGGACGGCGCTTTTTTTACTCTTCGCTTTTCTGCCATTTAATAATTTTCCTTCCCGGAAGTTATTCTTTTTCTGATGATATTTTTGCCAAAACCGTGCTAAAATCGGAAATCGCGTCGTCCATTGCCGACATATTTCGCAAAATATACGCCGGATGATAAGTGATAAACAGCGGTATTCCCCGGAAATCATGAAATTTACCGCGCAGCTCCCGCAACGGTGCATCGGTTCGGAGCAAATTTTGTCCGGCAACGCGACCGAGCGCGATCAGCACTTTTGGCGAAATCAATTCAATTTGCCGGTGCAAATACGGGATGCAGGCGGCAACTTCCTCCGGCAACGGATCGCGATTCCCCGGCGGTCGCGATTTTAAAATGTTGGCGATAAACACATCTTCCCGACGCATGTTGAAATGTGCCAAAATTTTGTTCAGCAACTGACCGGAACGTCCCACAAACGGCAATCCCTGTTTGTCTTCTTCCGCACCCGGTGCCTCGCCGATAAACATGATATCCGCGTTTTCGTTGCCATCGCCAAACACAAAATTGGTTCGCGATTGGTGCAGCGGGCATTTTGTGCAATGCTCAATTTCCTGCCGGAATTTTTCCAATTCACTCACTTTTTGTTCGATAAACCATTCCTTTCCATATAAATCCTGATTCCATTGCAAAAATGCGGCGAGTTTTTCCCGTAAATCACTCATCACTCCCCTCCCCTTTTTTCTGCGCGATCAGCGCGTCAAAAATGGCGCGGGAAACGTCCAGTTTATATTGTTGGGCAATTTTCGCGGAATCGTTTTTCCCGATGATCGTTACAACATTTGTATCGCCGGCAAAGGCAGCGCCGGACTCGTTGGGATTGTTCAAAACAACCAAATCCAAATTCTTATTTTTCAATTTGTTACGGGCATTTTTTTCCGGCTGGTCGGTTTCCACGGCAAACCCGACAAATTGCTGATGCGCCTGTTTTTTGCCGCCCATCGTTTTGAGCACATCGACTGTGCGATCCATTTCTACGGCAAAATCGCCGTCGTGTTTTTTGATTTTTTGATCGAAGATTTTTTTGGGGCGATAGTCCGCAATTGCCGCCGCGCTGATGTAAATATCCGCAGCATCGATATGTTTTTCAACGGCTTCCAGCATTTCCTGCGCACTGCGAACGGCGATTGACGTAACGCCAACCGGCGGCGTCAGTTGCGCCGGACCGTGCACCAAAATCACCGTTGCACCGCGCGCAAACGCTTCCCACGCCAGCGCAAAACCCATTTTTCCGGTGGATCGATTGGTAAACATTCGTACCGGATCGAGCATTTCTTCAGTTCTGCCGGCGGTGATCAGCACGGTTTTTCCGCGCAAACTTTCCGGCTGCGGATGCGCCGCCCGATACAAAAATTGGGTGATAAATTCCGGTCGCGCCAGTCGCCCCATCCCGGAATAGCCTTCGGCGAGAAACCCTTCTTCGGGATTGCAAATGAGGTATCCCCAATCGCGGAGCGTGGCAATATTGCGCTGCATCGCCGGATGAAACCACATGTGATTGTTCATCGCCGGTGCGATCACTGTCGGACAGTGCATCGCCAGCAAGGTTGTGGACACAAAATCATCGCCGATGCCGTTGGCCAGCTTGCCAACGATATTCGCCGTCGCCGGAACAATCACGCCCATTTCCGCCCAATCCGCCGCTTCGATATGATGCGTCGCCGCAAATTTTTGCGGAAACATATTCGTGTAAACGGGGTGATTCGTCAGCGTTTCGATGGTCAGTTCGGTGATAAATTTGGTTGCGCCATCGGTCATCATCGCCCGGACTTCGGCGCCGTATGTCACCAAATACCGGATGATTTCGCAAGCTTTGTATGCCGCGATCCCACCGGTGATGCCCACCAAAACCCGTTTTTTCTCAAAAATTCCGGTTGGAAACATAGTTGCGTCCGTGGTTTACGAGCGAATCAATCGCTCAATTTCGATGATGGTTTGCTGCAAATCGTCGTTGATCACCTGCACGTCAAACGATTCGCCTTTGGTGTATTCCAGCGGCAGCCGTTGCAGTCGCCGCTCGATCGATTCGCTGGTTTCGGTTTTGCGATTGCGCAGGCGCGTTTTCAACGCTTCGATGGATGGCGGTTTGATAAAAATCAGCAGCGCCGTCGGAAAATTTTGTTTGATATTCAACGCACCGTTCACATCGATATCCAGCAATACCGTTTTGCCCTCGTCCAAAAACTGCTCGATGGTCGAGCGAAGCGTGCCGTAATAATTCCCGTGAACTTCCTCAAATTCCAGAAATTCACCGCGTTTCGCTCGCGCCAAAAAATCGGCTGTATCGAGAAAAAAATAGTCGACACCATCTTTTTCCGAAAATCGCGGCGCGCGAGTCGTGGCGGAAATCGATAATCTAAAATCCGGATTTCGTTCCAGTAAATGTTTGCAAATTGTGGACTTACCTGCCCCGGACGGTGCAGAAAGCGCAATCAGTTTTCCCTTATTTGTGTCTGCCATTCCCATCCCGTTTATTGATTGTTTTCCATTTTTTCGGCTTTGGCGATGACCGTTTCCTTCATTTCTGCACGATATTTTTTTACGTTTTCGCGAATTTTTGGATCGCTGATTCCCAAAATTTGCGCCGCCAAAATGCCCGCATTTTTGGAATTGTTGATTGCCACCGTCGCAACCGGAATTCCGGCGGGCATTTGCACAATCGACAGCAGCGAATCCATCCCGCTGAGCGCACTCGATTTCACCGGAACGCCGATCACGGGCAACGCGGACAGCGACGCGACCATTCCAGGTAAGTGCGCCGCACCGCCGGCACCGGCAATGATTACCTGCAAGCCACGTTTTTCCGCAGTTTGGGCGTATTCAAACAATCGTTCCGGCGTACGATGCGCAGAAACAATCGTCATTTCAAACGGAACGCCAAATTGGGTGAGCATCTCCGCAGCGCCTTCCATCGCCGGCAAATCGGAATCGCTGCCCATAATGATGCCTATTTTTGGGTCTGCCATTTTTTATTTTCCCTTCGATTTGATGTGCAATATTTCTTTGACGCGAAAGGCGTTTTGCAGCGCTTTTTCCACGGTTTCGGCGATGATCGTCACATGCCCCATTTTGCGAAACGGGCGCGTTTCGGCTTTGCCGTAGAGATGAAAAAATACACCCGGAATTGCCAGCGATTCGCGCAATCCGGTGATCAGCGGCGCGCCGGAAAATCCTGGATCACCCAATAAATTGATCATCACCGCCGGTTTGTGCTGTTCGGTTGAGCCGAGCGGCAAATCGCAGATCGCACGAATGTGCTGTTGAAACTGGCTGGTCACACATGCTTCAATCGTGAAATGCCCGGAATTGTGCGGTCGCGGTGCGATTTCGTTGAGCAAAATATTGCCGGCTTTATTGAGAAACAGCTCCACCGCAAAAATCCCCACCCCATCCAGCGCTTCGATTGCAGCGATGGCGATATCGCAGGATTTTTGGGCGATTTCGTCGCTGATTCTCGCCGGTGAAACCAGATAATCGAGGATATTTGCCGCTTCGTCGAACACCATTTCCACTACCGGATAGGTGCGCACCTCGCCGCTGTGGCTGCGGGCAACCAGCACTGCCAGCTCTTTTTCGATGTCCACAACTTCCTCGAACATCGATGGCACCCGCATAATTTTTTCGAAATCCGCTTCGCTGTCGATGCGCTGAACGCCACGCCCGTCATATCCGCCGCGCCGCGCTTTTTGCACCAACGGCAACCCGAATTTTTGAGCATTTTCGGGCGTCGGTTTGTCAATTTTTTCAAATTTCGGCACCGGAATATGATGGCTTTGAAGCGTTTGTTTTTGCACCAATTTATCCTGAATAATTTCCAATAATTGGGGTGACGGATAAATATTGTGACCCGCTTTTTCCAAAGATTTCAATACAGCTGTATCCGTATGCTCGATATCATAAGTTGTTACATCACAACGGTTTACCAGATCTTTCAATGCTGCTTCGTCATATAATGAACCGACAATCTGGTGATCCGCCAGCGAGCTGGCCGGCGCATCGTCGGTTGCTTCCAGAATTGTGAAATCGAAGCCCATCAGCTTGGTTCCGGTGATCATCATTCTTGCAAGTTGACCGCCGCCGATAATCCCGATGTTCATTAACGGATACCGTATTTCATCATTCATTTTCATTGCGTTTTCATGTTCATTTTGGTGATAATTTTCGCGATAATTCCGCTCAAAATATAGAGAATCCCCAGCCCAACCAGCGTAAATTTCATCGCGGCAGCCCAATACGCAACCTGTGGCAAAACCGCATGTTGCGAGCCGAACAACAGGTTGATCAGCGCAGTATTTTCGATGGCATCCAACAGTCCTGCAAATATTTGCAAACACGCCAGCCACATGCCGGATTTTTGCATCAATTCATTGCTGTTTTTCCAGCAAAAGTTGGCGACATTCACACAAAGCAACGCCAGCAAAGTGGCATAAGCTGTCAAAAACAGATAATCAATACCCAAACTGAACGCCGCATATTGGCGCGCTTCCGGCGACCACGAATGGATGATTGCAGTTGATTGGGGCAGATCGCCGCCAAATTCAAACGATACAATTCCCGATGACGATACGTTATTTTTTAACGGTTTATCTACCGTTCGCATCACAGCAATCAGCGCGACAACCAGCAAAACCAACGGGACCAGAACTCTTTTTTCACTGCTCAAGCCAACAACATTCATCGGGAAATTTTGACCTTTTTGTTCACAGTTTTTTCGCAAAAAACAGGGTAAAAATATAGCTTAAAAGGCATGAAATAAAAAGGTAATCGATGAAAAATTCAGTGGAAAAATGATTTTTATCTGATGCAAAACTAAATCTTGCAAAGCAAAAAATCGCATTGTATCTTCAAATTCTGCCGCCTGATTATTCACCCGAAAGTGAGATTGCCATGTTTTTACGATTAACTACGCTATTATTTGTTGTGCTGTTATTTGTTTCAGCCAGTGCCCAAATTCAGGTTGTCGCGGTTTCGCCGCGATCACAACAATTGGATACACCGATGAATCCGGAAATTTCCATCACGTTTGACCGGAGCATCAATCCCGGCGATATCACTCCCCAAACGTTCAAAGTATTTGGTCGATGGACGGGAGTAATCAACGGAATTTGGTCGCTTGTTGAAAATGATCAAAAAGTGGTATTTCAACCGCAAATGTCGTTCAACGCTGGGGAACAGGTTACAGTGATGCTCGCCAAAGGCATCAGTTCACCATCTGGCGATACGCTCGAAAAGGGTTATGCCTGGCAATTTTGGATCAAACCCAATCGAACTACTCTCAAAATAAATGAAATTCAACGGATAACAGTGCGACGACCGGGTGAAGGTCACGTTCAGACATACGGCGCCCATGCTGCGGATGTGAATGGCGATGGCTACACTGATTATATGGTGCCAAATGAAGTGTCAAACGATGTACGAATGTTTCTAAACGACGGCACCGGGCAATATAGCAATTTTACAGTGCATCCATTAACCGGTGCTGCGCGTCCCAGCACCAACGAGTCCGGCGATTTTAACAATGACGGATTTGTGGATTTTATGGTCGGAAGCACCCAAAATAATCGCGTTCATGTGTTGCTCGGCGATGGCACTGGCGGATTTTCTGCCATTAATTCACTCACTGCCGGGATGGGTGTGCGTGGTCTTACGCTGCTCGATGTCAACGGCGATGCGGAATTTGACGCAGTGACCGCAAACCGAAATGCCAATAATTTGTCGCTGTTTATCGGAGACGGCAACGGTGGATTTGCCGAAGCAATCACTATTTCGACAAGCCTTTTTCAGGAAACCGGCATTTTTTCGGCGGATGCCAATAATGATGGCATATTGGATATTTTTGTCGGTGCGTTCGGCGGCAACGAAATCGCGCTATTTTTAGGCGATGGTGAAGGTAATTTGACGCTTTCGGACAGAACGTCGCTCACCGGCAGTTCGTGGATGATCGCCACGGGCGATATCAATGGCGATGGGTTTGCGGATGCTGTTTCGGCAAATTCAAACACCAACGAAGTAGCCATTGTTCGCGGAGACGGCAGCGGCGGACTGATGCCGGTGACCACTTTTTCGCTCGGTGCACCGTTTGTTATAGCGGTGGATTTGGGCGATCTCGACGGCGACGGCGATCTGGATTTGATAGCCAGCAGTTACGGCAGCGGCTTTGAAACCGGTGTTTGGACGCTTTATGAAAATGACGGCTTGGGCAATTTTGTCAATCCGCAATATTTCGACGCCAGCGAAGCGGCATCCTGCGCCGTTTTTCATGATCGCGACAACGATGGCGATCTGGATATCACGGGAATCGACGAAGTTGATGATTTGCTGTTTGTGTTCGAAAACCCGGGAATTTCCGTCAGTGTCGATCATCCACTCCCCTCCCCGACCCGCGGATTTGCTTTGCATCAGAACTACCCCAATCCGTTTAATCCTTCAACAACCATTGCATTTGAAGTTCCGGAATTAGCATTTGTTACAATTGAAATTGTTGATATTAACGGGCGGTTGGTCAAACACTTGGCGAATGAAACATACGGTGCCGGTTTGCATCAGTTAATCTGGAATGGTGATGATTCTCAACATAAACCTGTGGCTGCAGGAGTTTATTTTTACAAATTAACATCAAAAAGCCATTTTGAAACTCGCAAACTATTGTTAATAAAGTAATTAAAAAATATTTTTCAGAGTCTTGACAAGACTATAGAGTTTAACTATATTTGCCCTGCTTTTAGAAATAACGCCGGAGTGGCGGAATTGGCAGACGCGCCGGACTCAAAATCCGGTTAGGGTGAAACCTAGTGTGGGTTCGAGTCCCACCTCCGGTACCAAATAAAAGGCTGTTTAAGTTCAAAAACCTTAAGAACTTAAACAGCCTTTTTTGTTTAGTGGGGTAACATACAGGTAAAAAAATAGTTACTTTTTACAGTTTTATACTAGAGATCAGACATAAACATAGATGCTAAGTTCAATGTTTATAAACAAATATGCGATTATCAAAACATAAAGTCGATCTGTATTCCAACCCTAATCATGTTTTATTCAAAATAAATCCTTAAAAATTTCTGTCCTTTAGTGCAATTTGAAGAGCAATTACACAACTGCTCCCACCGCTGGCAAATGACCGTCGACGATAGCCCCATCATCAGGAAACGCTTCAAATGAACCCATTAAACGCTATCGAGCGCGTGGTCCTTAGCCCGGCCGTAAGGGCGATATTCCCAAATTGTTCAGTCATCATCATGTCCCCGAGATCGCCGGTCAGGACGGTTACTATTTCGCCAGATGCGTTTTGCATCATCCTCATCACCACTTCGATGACATTCCGCACAGTTCTCAAAATCGACAATACCTTCCTCGCGATGTTCACCGGCAATTCTCGCCCGGGAATGCTCATGGCAACTATAGCATGTATATTCCTTGAAATTCTCAGGATTCTCGTGACAGGACTGGCAGTCGGCTGGGTGATGCCGGTCGAATCGAAAATATTGGTCATGATCGAATGTGGACGGTTTCCAGGTGTTTGTGCTGTGGCAATCGTAACAGGCATTGCCGCTATTCCGGTGAAGCCCGTCTGCCGGGCGGTGCTCCGAATGGCAACCCACACAATCTTTTTGAAAAACCGCCGGTAATTGATCATGATCCAATCGCGCATTTTGCCAACGGTCTGTGGTATGGCAGCCTGAACAATTACTCGCCAGATCCATATGGAGTTTGTCATCCGGCTTTCCGGATTCATGACAACTCAAACAGGCATCGGCAATGCTGGCAGGCAACAGGCTATGAGTGAACCGGGTTGTTGCGCTTTCTGCTAAAATACCGGCATGATCCGTATGGCAACTGGCGCATTGAATACTCGATAATTCCTTATGAAAGGGTGTTTTTACTGAATCTGGCATTTCGTTACCGCTGACCGTCACAATGCCGATTTTCTCAGGCACGTGGCAAGAAATACATTTATCCGTAGATGTGCCACTGAACGGCGAATGGCAGGACAGGCAATCCTTTTGAATGTCCTGATGCCCGGAAATCAACGGACCCGGATTGATCAGTTTAAACGGGAAAATGAACATCAACAAGATAAAGAGCAGTACAGCTGAAATATGCAAAATAGAGGTTTTCATCTTACCAGTTCCAGAAGAATAAAATTGAAACGATGTGCAAGCCGGCCATAGTTACAAACAGGATCACAAATGGGATATGGATCAAGCGCCAGCGATTCATCAAATCCACAGTCAGCGATTCAACAAAGAGTTTTTGGGTCAACTCCTCACTACCCTTACCCTGGGCGATCAGCGTTGCACGTTTTTCCCGCAAATCCCGGTGCGCTCGTTTGAGCAGGAACTTGCCTACATGCCCGCTGGCAACAACTATCATCATCGAGATAGCTGCAATCCAGGGTAACAGGGCGTTAAAGTGTATTCCCGAGTGAACAAGAATCATCACTGCACCGATCCAGCCCAGGTATTCATGGGCAGTGAGCAAAACACGCGGCGAACCAAAGGAAATTTGTTTCCGTTTGCGCATGGAATAGGTGAAGGAAAATACGATCAACACAGAACCGACAATCCCCAAATATCGCCCGATCCAGGCTAGTTTATACAGGTGCAAAACATAATCCAACGCAATTGAGGATGCGATCAGCACGCAATAGGAAATTATCTGTGGCAGAAACCGGAAAATTAGACGTGTCATAAATATCAGAAGTAAGTGTTCAAGCGATAATAATAAGCTGCAAGTAAAAGCTACCAATCATTGAAAAAATAAACATGATAATGGTCATCAAGTCTGTTAGAGTTCAATTAGAATCAATTTTTTTGATATTACCGAACCACTCATTCTGCCTTTTCGCTCCCGGAATATTTCAGATCTGAACAACAAAAGTATTTTTTAAACTGGACAAGAAAATCAAATCGAAACAACTGCAGCCGGGTCCTTTCTTAGAAACCTCCCTCCTAGATTATTTTAAATAAGCCCGGCTGCAGTTATTGTTAAAAATCAAAATTTTCACATTTATCACTTGTCTGCCTCCCAAAAAAACATATCTTAAAATAATCCATTCACAAATGTGTAGAATCATTAGGGCTAAGGTGCTAAAAATATTGCGCATACTTTAGAAAAGATAAGGTGTTTTGCTTATGGCTACTCGAATCCTTCACTGCGGCAAGTCGATAGAAAATTTCAATATCTGTATGAAGCACGAAGTTGCTGGATTCCTTCGGCGTGGTCCCGAAATCGGTGACCTGATATATCTGGTAGTGAGTCATAATAAAAAAGTAATTTGCGGTATGAGAGGTAAACTAGCCGAAACAACCGACGACAAACCTTGGGAAGACAGCGAAAATTATGTCATCGCGTTTTCATTGGAGGATATTGAATATGCAAGTCACTTCGATATTAAGTTTCTGTCTAAAATTGGCGGTAAGTATTGGAACTTAAAATACTTGCAAGGTGCTAAACGCATTACCGATGATTCAGCCCTGACTGAGCTTGACAATGCCTTTCAAAAAAATAAAATCCAGGCCCCAAAGTATCTCGAAGCGGATAGAAAACATGATGCTGATACTCTTGCAGATATCGAAGATGATATTTTAGATGAAAATCTGTCTGAGGCACTCCAGGCAGTCCCGGAAGCCAAGGTATCCATAATGGGCACTTTTCAAACTGTAAAATTTAAAAACGAAACCGATGAGCTGCGTGGCTTGGAACCGCTGGTAAATGACAATTTCTACTCGCTTTTTCCTGCATACGAGATTGGACGCACGTTGTTAATTCCTGAAAACCGCTTATTCATGTCATCCGGGATCGAGGCCAGAGGCGAGCAGGTTATGAAGGGGATCAAATCCATTCCGGATGGTCTGCTGATTCTATTCAACAAAAAATCGAAAAACCCCATTCAGATAAATCTCATCGAATATGAATGTTTTGGAGAAGGGAAAACCCGATCACAGGACAAATCCAATTTTCTCAACGGACAAATCATACCCCAATTGATGAAATTCGCTTCATCATTCAGCATTGTCACCGACAAACAAATCCGAGAACAAACCATCAAGAATTGGGTGGATAAGATAATTGACTATGTTTATGCCAATCAGGAACTTCAGAATAAGGTGACCCGGTGGATAAAAGAAATAAAACCGGAGATATCTGATCAGCTAATCGGACGAGAAATAGACAAAGTGCTTTCGGAAGCCTTCCGGACCAATCTAAAAATTATCCTGATTATTGATGATCTAAGTGCAGAACAAAAAAACACCATTACAAATGTCGTCAAAGCCTTTAAGCTGGAAAATGGAGAAAGTATCAACTTTTTATCATACGTTGTCCGTTTGGAGCAAAAAATCATTCTCACTGAATCGGAAGCAGAATTTGCGCTATCCGTCCAATAGCTTTTAAATTTTGTCGCAAAGATGTTTCCCAACAATTTTACAGTTGCAGGGACGCACCCAGCTCTTTTGGTAAGTGCCGGGGGCGTCTGATCAGCTTCTTGAACGAACGCCCCCGGCAAAATCATTGTCTGAAACGGGATGGCGAGTTTAAACTTTTTGCGCACTTTTTGATCAGGCAATCAGCCGATTTTTTCAACTTTCCCCGCTCCACCGGACGCAAGTTTTGCATTCTTTTTTGTTCAGACGGACGCCGTTGTGTTCCATTTCTCAATCGTCCAGTGGCATTATAGCGATCAACCGGAATCGCCAGCTTCCATCCTCGCCAGCACCTTACGGCTCAACGATGTAACTTATTTTTCACCTACCATTTTCTTTACCTGATCCCCAAATCCGGTCAATTGCCAGCGAACCAGCGAAACCGGAATACTGCCGATTTCATTCAATTCATCCATAAATGCTTTCATTTTGAACGGCTCACCTTGCGCCTCTTTTTGGCGGGCATATTCTGCGATCGTTTCTTCCAGCAAATATTTTCCGGTGATGTAACTGGTGCCGTATCCCGGCTGGCGCAAATACAAATGTTGTTCAAATATGAGCAGGGTCGGTTCGGTTTTCATCCAACCGCGCGGCGTCCAGTTCGAGTGAATTTTCCCGGCTTCTTCCATCGTCATTTCGTTAGCGTGGGCATACAGCGACCCGAGTCCGCGGGCAGCGCGCTGGGCAATCATAATCCAGACAATCTCGCGAACGCGCGGATTATCATCATATAATCCGGCTTGCATAAACAGCTCCTCAACAGCGGTTGCCAATCCTTCATCGCGGCTATCGAAAATATTATACAGCAACGCGTTTCGGCGGATAACGTTGTCCAACGGATCATTATCCATCTGCGCCAGCACAAACCAATGATAAAAATGGGAATACAACGGACGGGGATCGTAATGAGCACCAACCAAAAAGAAATTGCGTTTTTCTAACGGAACATAGCTGAGCAGGTGTTCGCGCAATGCCGGTTCAAAATAATCGGCGACGGTGACGATGTCCTGATCTTTCAGAAAGTCCATAAAACTGCGGGCGGATCGTTCCGCAAGTGCCCGGAATTCTTCCGGCGACGCTGCTGCTTTTAGCTCCGGCAAATGGCGATTGCGATGTTCTTCCATTTTCAGCGATGACCAGGCGCGGGCCAATTCGCGTTTCAGGATCATCACTTCATCATCCCAGGTTAGCGGAACGAGATGCACGTTTTGTTGATACCAGGTGTAATTTTCCTTTCCGATGCCGGATGGCCCGGTTTTCGATGCCGACTGTTTTTCCAGCCAGACAACCAGCTCATCCGTTGCGGATTTTGCGTCGGCAATTGCTTTTTTTAGCTGCGCACCAGCGCCGGAACCGACAGTTTCAGCAAGTTTATCCAGCGCTTCGCTTTGTTCGCGAATATCGCGGATACCGGCAATCCAGAGATCCCGGGCGTTGCCGGTCAAATTGATTTGCGCCTGTTTATTCAGCGGCGCGATGATGTTCAAATCTGCGATAAGTCGCGCTTCTTCCGCAGCCGACAGCGGAAATTGATACGTCCACAGCTCCGTTACGGCGTGATGTGTTGGACCTTCATGCGCCGGAACATCGCTGCGATCTTCCCAAATGGATTTGTAAAACGCGGGATCGCGCACCCACGGTTTTAAAATGCGGTGGTTAAAATCGAAGCCGTTCATTTCCGCCAGCAAAATGTGCCAGTCAACTTGCTGTTCAACCGTCCAACCGCTGTAATCGAGTGCGTTCAATTTTTGTTGATAGGTTTTGAATGTCTCATAACGTTTTTCGAAGGTTGCGGCTGTGTAATCGGGTGCGCCGTCCAGCATTGGCGGACGCTCAAATTTGCGCCATTCGGTGAACAGCGAAACCAGGTCATCATAATTACCGGATGACTGGCTTAAGCCGCTGGAAATTGTGCCAATCAACAACAGCAAAACCGCCCAATGGATGTTGCGTTTAATAGAATTCCGAATCGTCACTATCTATTCCTCCAAAAATTTGCTACACAAAAAAATCTATACTTTATTTTGAGAAGATAAGCGTCGCCGGCGAGTTATTCAATAGCTGTCGGTGAAGTAATCCGGATTTATACGGCAGATAGGAAATTATTTTAACGATCGACGAGAAGAAACACCCTCCCGTTTTCAGAAAAGCAAAAATCTAACTTGTGCGGAAAAAATCGAAAAAATGAATATATTAAGCAGAATAAATACAGGTTAGGTAATTATCCAAAACCAAAGCCCAAACAAACTCCAACATTTCATTTGTAAGCTATGAAAAAAATTCCTGTTTCCCAGATTGACACACTTTTTACCAACGGCAGTTATCCGATTGAATTTCTGATTTATTACCGTAACCCGATCGACATCGACAACATTAAAACGGCATTAAAATATTTATCAACACCATTTTGGCCGCTGTTTGGCGAATATCGCGATGGCAGTATTTACGCCAAAACCTATTCCGAAACTGATGTTATTTCTGAGGCGACTATCGACACAGATTTTTCGGCTGACAGGCAATGTTTCGCCGAGATCGGTAACCCCGTAGAGTTGGTTAGCGGAAAACTATTTCATCTCCGGATTCTCCGATACAACAACGGCACAGTGCTCATTCCAAAAATGAACCATTTGGCGGGTGACGGCTACAGCTATTTTTACTTTTTGTATCAACTGGCGGTAATGAGCCGTACCCATGCGCTTCCGTTAAAGAAACAGTTTATCCGTGCCGTTTTGGCACCGCGCCACAACCGTACTGTTTTGCGGGATTTTCAATTCGATCCATTCGAGATCCCGGTGGAAAAACAACCGGACAATCTGGTTATCAAATTCAAACATATTGCGAAATCTGCGGTGCGGGATCAAATCAAAACTATTGCCGCCGATCAAAACGCCAGGGTTTCCAGTAATGATATTTTAGCGGCGACGGTGGTCAAAACATCTGTTGAGTTACAATCAAATTCATTTGGAACAACTATTAACCTGACGATTCCGATGGATGTACGAAATCGTATCAAACCATACGGCACAAAATATTTCGGAAACGGATTGATGTTCCACAAGGTCTCATTCGCAACCGGCGATTTGCAACAAGCTACTATTGACGATATTGCGGTGCGCATCCGGAAAAGCATGCCGGATATCAGCCAAAACCAATATCTGGAATACCTGATGCAATTGGAAACATGGATCGCCAATAAACAGTTTGCCGACCTGAAACCATACGCCCCTTCAACGGGATGTTTGGTTACGAATATTTCCAAACTGCCCACAAACAAGCTCGATTTCGGTAGCGGTAATCCGGATGCAGTGATACCCATAACCGTTGGCAAAAACTCAGTTGCGATTATGGCAGACCAAAATGATTACGTGTTGCGATTGGTGTATTGATTGGCGAGGTCTCATTTAGTGAAATCCGGCGAATCCCAAAACGCAATCCCCCCGCCAGATTGTCGCGTCTCCCCCTTGAGAGTGGTGTATTGAATGGTTATTTTGTAAACGGACAACATTAGAAAGGCACCGCTCGTTATGCAAAAATTGATCGTTTTTAACCATATCACACTGGACGGCTATTTTACGGACGTCAACGGTGATATGAGCTGGGCGCATAAACAAGATGAAGAATGGAATGCCTTTACGAGGGAAAACGCCGGCAGCGGCGGTACCTTGATTTTTGGCAGAAAAACTTACGATTTGATGAACAGCTTTTGGCCCACCCCCGCAGCAATGCAACGGATGCCCGATATTGCCAAACGGATGAACGATGCCCCAAAAGTGGTTTTCTCCACAACTTTGAATCAGGCTGACTGGCAAAATACCACACTCATAAAAAACAATATTACCGAAGAAATCCTCAAGCTGAAACAGCAGCCCGGAAAAGGGTTGGTTGTTTTGGGGAGTGGCAGCATTATTGCCCAACTGGCAGGTGAACACCTGATTGATGAATACCATCTGGTGCTGAATCCCATTGCGATCGGCAGCGGGCGCAGTTTGTTTGAAGGGCTCGCAAACCATTTATCGCTCCAATTGGACACCTCCAGGGTATTTGGGAACAGCAACATTCTGCTCCGCTATCTTCCCGTTAAATAAAGCCCCACTTCCCCACCCCACAGCTACACCTGTTTAAAAAAATTTTGACCCTCTACCAAACTGTTTCTCGGCAAGTAATAATAATCCACCTTGACTGGCCGTTACAATTAGCTTAACTTGGTATTCAATTAACGGAATTCCGGCCCACCTTGGTAAACCACACTCTGGACTAGAAAACCCAACAACCGATAACTTATGTTATCATATCTATAGGCATTTAGCTATTTTTTATAACCATTAAAAATAAAATGAACGACGCTAACGGGTGTCGTTTATTCTTGAATCAACCCATATCAAAGGATGAATGATGAATATTTATGTAGGCAATCTGTCCCACCAAACCAGTGAAGATGACTTGAAAGAAGCATTTGAGTCGTTTGGAAAAATAACCGCTGTCAATATTATTAAAGACAAGTTTACCAGCGAATCAAAAGGTTTTGGATTTGTCGAAATGGAAGCAAAAGCTGATGCACAATCGGCAATTGATCAGCTAAACGGAACAGATCTCAACGGTAAAAATATTATCGTTAACGAAGCACGCCCCAAATCGGACAAACGCGGTGGCGGTGGTTTTGGTGGTGGCGGTGGTTTTCGCGGACGCGGAAATCGTTAACTGCCAATCATTTGCAGTGGTCAATTATAATTTATGAAATGGGGGAAACAGATCAAACTTACCATTCCCTGGCGGTTAAAAAAAAACCTGACCAGATCCACGTCAATTGAGGTTCTGTTTCTCGAAGAGACCACAAAAACAATTCGGGTAAATTATAAAGACCATATTGTTTGGCTGCAAAAATCGTTACTTGTTGTTGAAACATACGAAGGGGATAATATTACCATCATTATACCCCTTTGGCTGTTTAAGCTTAAGTTCAACGGGCTAAAATTTCCTGATGAATAGTGCCGTGCCCCATTTTTTTGTGCTGGTTGAATAAAGACGATTCTGACAAAAAAAACAAAGGTAAGGGAGTTTAATATCGTATGATCAAATATTCTGATAGTCGTGAAAGTCAGTCATTGGATAAATATCTTCAGGAAATCAGCGAGGTACCATTATTATCCCCCGAAGATGAGATTGAATTGGCACGTCAGATAAAAAAAGGAGATACCCAGGCTTTAGAGAAGTTGACCAGAGCAAATCTTCGTTTTGTCGTTAGTGTTGCAAAAATGTTTCAAAACAGAGGGCTATCATTAAACGATTTGATCAACGAAGGCAATCTAGGGCTGATGAAAGCGGCACAACGCTTTGACGAAACCCGGGGATTTAAATTTATTTCATACGCAGTGTGGTGGATTCGTCAGGGAATTATCCAGGCATTGGGCGATAACTCCCGGATTGTTCGCCTGCCCTTAACAGGGTTGGGATACTCTCCAAAATAGGCAAAGTATATTCCAAACTGGAGCAAGAACACGGACGCGAACCAAGTTCCGATGAAATTGCCGAACAACTGGAAATGAAAGGATACGACGTGAGAGAAACCCTCAAGGTTTCCAAACGTCATTTATCCATTGATACACCGTTCAAGATTGGTGAAAACAACTCGCTGCTCGATGTTATCGAGAACAATCACCAACCATCGCCGGATGCGGAATTAATGGATCATTCTTTAAAGATGGAAATTGATCTGACGCTGGCGACGCTGACCAAACGGGAAGCCGAAGTTGTCCGGTTATATTTTGGGCTCGGTACAGATCAATCGCTGACACTGGAAGAAATTGGCGAACGCTTTAACCTGACCCGCGAAAGAATTCGCCAGATAAAGGAAGTCGCGTTGCGTCGATTGCGTCATAAATCCCGCAGCAAAATATTGCGGTCATTTTTAGAATAAATGTTCAGGTAAACAGTAAATGTAAGAATTGATACGCTATAAAACGAGATTCTTCGTTTGCGGCAAACCGTGATTCCTCAGAAAACCGCATCGTCACGCTGATAAAACATCCAAATCCAAAAAGGAGCAACACAATGGGCGACAAAGGTCAAAAAGATAAAGACAAAAAGCAGAAGCAAGAATCCATAAAGAAGAATGATTCTGCAAAAAAAGCAAAACAGAAACAGGATGAAAAGAAGAAAGCCTGATCCTGACGGATACAAAGCGATTGTGGTTTGACGAATATTCCAAATATTGAAAATCTAAGGGAGGTTGTTGATGAAAGATTTTCTAGAAAATCTGGTAAAGCACATCGTTGACAAGCCTGACGATGTCCAAATAAATACGGTTAAAGGTCACGGAACCATTGTTTTTGAACTACGGGTTAACGAGTGCGACACGGGAAAAGTCATTGGTCAATACGGTCAGACTGCAAATTCTTTGCGAATACTTTTGGGTGCTGTTGCAGCAAAAAACCATCAACACTCTTTTTTGGAAATTTTAGACCCGTTGCCAGAGAAAACACCGTAACCAAAACCGCACAAAATACTGATTTGTTTGGTATTTGGTATCCCTTTTCGGATAATTTAGCTGTAACTGTGAGTATTTTCTGTGCTCGCTTGAATCTATCTGCACCAAACAAGCACCTTTTGATAGGCATTTGCATATCTGAACCGCACGCTTGCTCCTCGCAAGTCCCCTCCGCACCCCAGAACTACAATTTTGCATTTCCGATACACATGAGAGCATTTCCAACATACAATTTTGCATCTCTGATACACATGAGAGCATTTCCAATATACAATTTTGCATCTCCGAACCGCTCAATTGCTTTGAAGTCCCCTTTCCTGCCTATCTGCCCTTCTTTCAAGATAGAAATGTTGGATTTCATGAATTATTTTTTGATTGTAGCTGTAAAAAATATCAAAACATGCTCAAAGGTCATAATAGAAATTCAAAATAAATGATTTTATTATCGCTATCATGCGTGCAAGCCTTACAAAGCAGAGCTTTTGAAAATAGTATGCATTCCAAGCCGAGCTTGGAACGAGGATTTACAACACACTCCCTCGTTCCAGGCTCCGCCTGGAATGCCCTTTTCCATAAAAGCGCCAGCTTTTGTCCAAAGCAACATGCATGCCAATGCATCAAAGCAGAGCTTTGGTGACAGTATGCGTTCCAAGCGGAGCTTGGAACGAGGATTTAAAGCACTCAATGCACCTTAATCAGCTCAACATTAAAAATACCCTGACCCAGAAAATAATTACTTGCACTGGAATAAACCCAATGTTCCGGCTGAGCTACCAAACCCGTTTTAACCGGGTTATTATGAATATATTCAATCTTCTGACGCAGCATTTTCTCGCTGACAATCATCTGCGGATGCACACCTTCCTGCCAAACCTGATGGATGCTATCGGTTTTATACCGCTTCTTCCAATACGACAATTGGTTTAACAACCACTGCCGATCATCAAATGTTATTTTTTTGATTAATTGGGTCGCTGTATAGCTTTTAAACTCCTTAAAAATTTTTGACAAATCAGCCCCTGACACAATCAAATGCGCATGATTATCCAACAAGACAAACGCATGAACCTTTAAGCCTTTGTTTTCCTGACTGAAGCGCAATGCATCAATAAAAATGTCACAGTATTTAGCGCGGGTGAAAACGGGAATCCATTCCACAATTGTCATCGTGATAAAATAGAAATCATTGCCAGAAAGAAATTGATAGCGGGAACGCATCGGC